>JAXJJE010000333.1:0-6006 GCA_036298405.1 Acutalibacteraceae bacterium | reverse complement strand
GTAGGTGCGAAATTACACGAAGATCCTAGTGTACCCAATTACGGTACTGCAGGTAGAGGTGTAAGACTAATGCCTGGTATGACCATCGCTATTGAGCCGATGATTACAGCAGGTAAGCATAATGTAAGGGTTCTTGATGACGACTGGACAACAGTTACAACAGACGGCAGTCTGGCAGCTCACTTTGAACACACAGTTGCAATTACACCAAACGGTCCTGTTATAATGACAATACCTGATTAAGAGGTGATGTTATGAGGGCAGGTCAGATTGTTAAATCTACAGCAGGTAGAGATAAAAACACTTTCTTTGTTGTTACAAAGGTTGAGGGAGCCTGTGCAACTATATGCGACGGCAAGCACAGACCGCTTGAAAAGCAAAAGACAAAAAAGCTTAAGCATTTAAGTGAAACCTCTTATGAGGCAGACTTGACTAAGGTTAAAACTAACAAGGAATTCAGAAGGGTTTTACATCAATTTAATTTCGAGTGATTTACCGTAAGGAGGATATGAATTATGTCTAAGCAAGATGTAATTGAGATTGAGGGTACAGTAACAGAAGCACTACCAAACGCACAGTTTAAAGTAGAGCTTCCAAACGGACATATAATATTGGCACACATTTCAGGTAAATTAAGAATGAACTTTATCAGAATTTTACCTGGCGATAAGGTAACAGTTGAAATGTCACCATACGACTTAACTCGTGGCCGTATTACATGGCGTAGTAAATAATTTAGAATTAAGACTTTTATTTTAAAGAAAGGAATGATTACACAATGAAAGTCAGACCTTCAGTAAAGAAAATTTGCGACAAGTGCAAGGTTATTAAGCGTAAGGGTAAGGTAATGGTTATCTGCGAGAATCCTAAGCACAAGCAGCGTCAGGGTTAATCTAAATAATCATTGACAAATTAAGCTAATTATACTATAATAAAAATATTGACTAATTATAATGGAGGTGCAACATATGGCTCGTATAGCAGGTGTAGATTTACCAAGAGATAAAAGAGTTGAGATTGGCTTAACTTATATTTATGGTATCGGACGCAAAACTGCAAGTGACATAATTGCTGCAACAGGTATTAACCCTGATACTCGTGTTAGAGATCTAACAGAGGATGAGGTTTCAAAGCTAAGAGAATATATTGACCGTAACTGCGTTGTTGAGGGTGACCTAAGAAGAGACATCGCATTTGATATTAAGAGACTAATCGAAATTGGCTGTTATCGTGGTGTTCGTCACCGTAAGGGTCTGCCAGTAAGAGGTCAGCGTTCAAAGACAAACGCTCGTACTCGTAAGGGCCCAAGAAAGACAATGGCTAACAAGAAGAAGTAAGGAGGGAACTGACCAATGGCAGCACCTAAGGGTAAGAAGACTGCAGTGCGTAGACGCCGTGAGCGTAAAAATATTGAGCGTGGTGCAGCACACATTCAGTCAACATTTAACAATACAATCGTAACAATTACAGATACACAGGGCAATGCTATTTCATGGGCAAGTGCCGGCGAATTAGGCTTCAGAGGTTCAAGAAAATCTACTCCTTTCGCAGCTCAGTCAGCAGCAGAAACAGCAGCTAAGGCAGCTATGGAGCACGGTATGAAGACAGTTGAAGTATACGTAAAGGGTCCTGGTGCAGGTAGAGAAGCTGCAATCAGAGCTTTACAGTCAGCAGGTCTTGAGGTTAACATGATTAAAGATGTAACTCCAATTCCTCACAACGGATGTCGTCCTCCAAAGAGAAGACGTGTATAACAGATAGAAGGAGGAAATACTTATGGCAAAGAATATGCAGCCAATCGCTAAGCGTTGCAGAACACTTGGCATTGAGCCTTCTGTTATGGGCTACAACAAGAAAACTTCTAACAGAAATCCTAACGGTAACGCTAGAAGAAAGAAGAGCGAGTATAGCCTACAGCTAACAGAGAAGCAGAAGGTTAAGTTTATATATGGTATTATGGAGAAGCAGTTCCGTCATTATTATGACCAGGCTGCTAAGGCAGAGGGCAAAACAGGTACAGTTCTACTAACAACAATCGAGCGTAGACTTGATAACGTTGTATTCAGACTAGGACTAGCTTCAACAAGAAGAGAGGCTAGACAGCTTGTAAGCCACGCACACTTTACAGTAAATGGCAAGAAGGTAAACATTCCTTCATACCTAATTAAAGTTGGCGATGTAATTAAGGTTTCTGAGAAGAGCCGTGCTACAAATAGATTTAAGGCTATTGCAGAGGGCGAATCAAAGGCAATTGCTGCTCCAAAGTGGTTAGAGAAGGATGCTGACCTACTAGGTGGTAAGGTTATAGCTGCTCCAGAGAGAGAAGACATCGACTTCCCAGTTGAAGAGCATCTTATCGTTGAGTTGTACTCCAAGTAATCCTGATTTTATTATTGTAGGTTTACACATATTTGTGGCGTAATGCCGTCGAATACAAATAGGAGGTTCGCTGATGATAGAAATTGAAAAGCCAAGAATAGATGTTGAAAATTTGTCCGAGGATGGTTCCTACGGTAGATTTGTTGTTGAGCCACTAGAAAGAGGCTTTGGCAACACACTTGGTAATAGCCTTAGACGAGTTCTTCTTTCTTCACTAGAGGGTGTAGCAGTTAAATCTATTAAGATTAACGGCGTACTACACGAATTTTCTACAATTCCTGGTGTAAAAGAAGATGTTACTCAGATCGTTCTTAACATGAAGGGTCTTACTGCTAAGCTGAACTGTAACGGTGAGAAAACAGTAGAGATTAATGCTGAGGGACCATGCGTGGTTACTGCAGCATCTATCATTGCTGACAGCGAGGTAGAAATTCTAAATCCTGAAATGCATATTGCTACTCTTGATGACGATGCAAAGCTTTATATGGAAATTACTCTTGATAAGGGCAGAGGTTATGTTCCGGGAGAGCGTAATAAGGCGCTTATGAGCAATAATGTTATCGGATTATTGCCAATTGACTCAATCTATACACCTGTGCTAAAGGTGAACTATACAGTTGAGAACACTCGTGTAGGTCAGATTACTGACTACGATAAGCTATCATTAGATGTTTGGACTAACGGTGTTATTACTGCTCAAGAGGCAGTATCACTAGCTGCTAAGGTTCTAACTGAGCACCTGAATCTGTTTGTATATCTTTCAGACAAGGGTTCTAACACTGAGGTTATGGTAGAAAAAGACGATAAGGGTAAAGAGAAGGTTCTTGAAATGACTATTGAAGAGCTAGACCTTTCTGTTCGTTCTTTCAACTGCCTAAAGCGTGCAGGTATTAATACAGTTGAGGATCTTATCAACAAGTCTCAGGACGATATGATGAAGGTTCGTAACCTTGGACGAAAGTCTTTAGAGGAAGTTATTGACAAGCTAGAGTCATTAGGCTTCACTCTACAAAGTGAAGAAGAATAATTAACTAAAATATAAAACTTATGCAAAGGAGTGAATTACAATGCCAGGTACAAGAAAGTTGGGAAGAGCTACTTCTCACAGAATAGCAATGCTAAGAGGCATGGTTACTTTCCTTTTTGAAAACGGAAAAATCGAAACAACATTAACTCGTGCTAAAGAAGTTAGAGCTATGGCAGAGAAAATGATTACAATAGCTAAGGTAGAAAGCCTACACAACAAGCGTATGGTTATGTCTTTTGTAACTAAGGAAGATGTTGCTACAAAGCTATTTAAAGAGATTGCACCTAAGTATGCAGATAAAAACGGTGGTTACACTCGTATTACAAAGCTTGGACCACGTCGTGGTGACGCAGCAGAGATGGCTGTTATCGAGCTTATCTAATTAGCATTTTTTACAGGCGATGCCCAAAAGCGTCGCCTGTTTTGCTGTTTATTTTATCCTGTTGCGTTAACAATATATAATAACTATAACTTAATAACTGCCCGTAATAAAATGGATATTATACCAGACTCCGACTCTGGCGTTGTAGGTTCGATTCCTACCGGGTGGGCCAGCAAAAATCCCCTTTTGTCTTTGACAAAAGGGGATTTTTGAATGAAGCACGCTTACAGCGTATGATGTCACTTCGCTGATTTTAGCAAACACCCCTGAATCTGCTGTTGCAGTAGATTCAGGGGTGTAATTTTTTAGTCTGTTAACTTGTTAATTAAAATAAAGCTCATCAGATATCACAAGCATTCTTGCCTGTAGCGTTGAATACTAAGCCTCTTGCACCGTCAATCTTAACTATTGTGCCGGTTTTCAGCAGCTTGGTTGCGTTTTTAGCACCGATAATAACAGGCTTGTCCAAAGCCATTGCAACTATTGCAGCGTGCGATGACATACCGTCCTGTTCAGTTATAATACCACCTGCTGTTCTAAGCAGTGGTAGAATATTATTTGATGTCTTTGAAATAACCAGAATATCGCCTGCGTTGAAGTTTTTCTCTGCTTCTTGCTCGGTAGAACAAACGCACAGGTGGCCACAGTAGTTTCTGTTGTTTACAGGTGTACCTGTAACAAGTACATTACCTACAAGGTGAACCTTCAGCATATTTGTTGTACCAGATACTCCAAGAGGGATACCGGCAGTAATAACAACAAGGTCACCACTTTTTACAAGTCCTTCGTCTTCCTTTGCTACCTTGACGATATGGTCAAATAGTGCGTCAGTGTTTTGTTGCTCCTCTACCATTATAGGCACCACACCCCATGAAAGATTCATCTGTCGTCTTACCTTTGGCGAGGTTGTACCACATATGATAGGGCAAGCTGGACGGTACTTTGAAATTTCTCTTGCTGTTAAGCCAGACTTTGATACTGTCATAATCGAAACAGCACCAAGGTCATGTGCAGTTGTGCAGGTTGCGTGAGATATAGCCGAGGTTACATCTGGTCTTTCAGAAATATCTCTTTTGCTGAACTTCTTAACATAGTCAATATCTCGTTCAGTTCTTCTTGCGATAACATCCATTATGTGCAGAGCCTCTACAGGGTAATCACCGGCTGCAGTTTCGCCACTAAGCATAATAGCACTTGTACCGTCATAAATAGCATTGGCAACATCAGTTGTTTCAGCACGGGTTGGTCGTGGGTTTTTAACCATCGAGTCAAGCATCTGAGTTGCTGTAATAACCTGCTTACCAGCTGCATATGCTTTTTTGATAAGTCTTTTCTGAATTACAGGTACATCCTCAAGTGGAATTTCTACACCCATATCACCACGGGCTACCATAATACCGTCAGAGGCTCTTATAATTTCGTCTATGTTGTGTACGCCTTCTTCGTTTTCTATTTTAGCAATAATACGCATATCGTCACAGTTATTAAGAGAAAGCTCGTGTCTTAGCTGGAAGATATCCTCTGGTGTACGTGTAAATGATGCAGCAATAAAGTCTAAATCCTGCTCAACACCAAAGGCGATGTCCGCCTTGTCAGTTTCGCTGATAAAAGGCAGAGAAAGGCTTACACCTGGTACATTTATACCCTTTCGTGAAGCAATATAGCCCTCGTTTATTACCTTACATTCAATATCTGTTTCTGTAATATTTTGTACAACCATTTCAATCAGACCATCATCTACAAGTATTTTATCGCCTCGTTTAAGGTCCTTTGGTAAACCTTTAAATGAAATTGAACAGCGATTTTCGTCACCGTCATATTCGTTAGTAGTGAAGGTAAAGATTTGACCAGTCTGCAAAAGCTCCTTACCATTTTTGAAAAGTCCTGTTCTTATTTCTGGACCCTTTGTATCCAGCAAAATAGCAACAGGCTTTTTAAGCTCTTCTCTGAATTGCTTTATTTTATCTATTCTTCTTTTTTGTTCCTCGTGAGTACCGTGTGACATATTGATTCTGGCAACGTTCATACCACCTTTAATCAAGGCACGCAAAACCTTGTCGTCGTCAGTTGCAGGACCCATAGTACAAATAATTTTAGTTTTTCTGAATTGACTTAGCATATATTAACCTCCTTGTTGAGTGTTGGTAATATTATACAACATAGTAATTAAAATAACAATCGTATTTTATATAAAAGTTAATTGTAGTTTGGCAGGGGC
>JAXJJE010000332.1:0-2925 GCA_036298405.1 Acutalibacteraceae bacterium | reverse complement strand
GCAGCGCCTTTACCGGGTTTTACGTGTTGGAATTCAACAACCTGATAAACCTGTCCATCCATATCGAATGTAACGCCGTTTCTGAAATCACCTGCTGTAATCATAAATTAAAATCCTCCTAAAATTCTTTATCGATGAAAATCACCGAATAACACATTTACATTATACATAATTTGTCACAAAAATGCAACTAAAATTGCAAATTAATGCATATAAATAGTAATTATATAAAAGCCGAGACAATCATTGTTATTTATTTTATACAATTACCAGCGATTTATCAATAGTTGCAAAATTTTCATAGCCGTTCTCGGTTACTAAAACCATATCTTCTATTCTAACACCAAATTTATCAGGTATATATATACCTGGCTCTACAGTTATTATCATTCCACTGCTTAGTAATCCTTCGCTTTTTGGCGATACATTAGGCTGTTCGTGAATATCCAGCCCTACACCATGTCCTGTAGAATGGCCAAACATATCTCCATAGCCATTAGCTGAAATAAGAGACCTTGCGGCTGAATCTACTACCTCTGCCCTAACGCCCGATTTTACTTGTTCTAAGGCGTTTTTCTGTGCTTTTAGAACAATATCATAGATATTAATCATCTCGTCTGTAGCGTGCTTTACAGCCACTGTACGGGTCATATCGCTGTGATATCCATTATACAATGCACCAATATCGCTTAAAAAGAAATCTCCCTCTTTTATAGCGTTATCTCCAGGCTCTCCGTGAGGTAATGATGTGTTTTTACCTGTTATAGTTATAAGGCTAAAAGAAACACCATCAGCACCTTTTTTACGCATTAAATACTCAAGCTCCAGTACAATTTCTCGCTCTGTAACACCTGGCTTTACGTAATTTAAAACCTCAGTATAGGCTTGCTCGGTAATTAGCTGAGCCTTTTTTATCATAGCGATTTCATCCTGTGACTTTACAACTCTTTGATTTTTAATAATTGCATCTAATAGCTTATCGTGAGATAATGTAACACCAAATTTTGAAAAATCATTTTTCAGATTATTTGCTTGTGCAAGAGTAACATTTTCTTCTTCCACAAAAATTTCTGTTATATGCTCGTCGGTACAAATATCCTTTATAGAGTCACAAAGCTTTTTAAACATAATCACCTTGCAGTGCTTCACCTTGCTTTGTGCTGCTTCGATATATCTGAAATCTACAAGTAAGTATGCCTTTGACTTTGTAACAAGCACACAGCCAGCAGACGAGCAAAAGCCTGTATAGTAAAATCTGTTTACATCAGAGGTTATTAAAAAAGCCTGATAATCACTTCTTAAATTATTTTGTAGTTTTTTTATTCTATGCTCCATAGCCTTAACCCTTAAAAATATTCTCTTTGATATAATTTAGTGCCAGCTTATAGCCATAAGCACCAAAGCCACAAATTTGACCTATGCATACAGGTGCTGTTACAGATTTATGTCTAAATTCTTCTCTTTTATGAATATTTGACATATGAACCTCAAAGAATGGTACTGTAGACACAGAAGAAATTGCATCTCTGACTGCATAGCTGTAATGAGTTAACGCACCCGGGTTAATAATTACAGCGTCGTATTCAAGGCGAGAATTATGGATTTGGTCGATAATAGCACCCTCGTAGTTAGACTGGTATACATCTACAGCTATATCCATAGACTTGCCATAGGCAATAATGTCTTTTTCTATAGTTTCTGCTGTTTCTTCACCATAAACAGACTTTTCTCTTATGCCAACCATATTAAGGTTAGGGCCAAGTAAAAGTAATACTTTTTTCATATTTTTACTTCTTTCTGTATATATTTTCTCTGTTGATTATTTTACGGGTAAAATAGGCTGTCAAAGCTCGTCTTATCTTAACTGTAGTACCCTCTATCTCTTTAGAAATCGGGTCTACCATAAATGCTTTTGCACCTAAGATTTTAGCACCAAAAATATCTGTAAAAAATTGGTCACCAATTACAAGGGTATTGCGAATTTTTTCTTTTGATTTAATCAACGCCCTGATATAACCAAATGGTGACGGCTTTAAGCAAAACGCTACAAAATCGCAGTTGATTAGCTTTGCTATTGGTTCTACAGTTTTTCTGAAATTATTAGAGCAAAGAATAATTTTAATACCACTTGCTTTCACATTGTTAATCCAGTTTTGGTAGGCTGTGTCAACCGTAGCTGCACCATATGGCTTTATGGTGTTATCTATATCGAGAAATATACACTTAATATTTAAAGCCTTTAACACTTCAAGTTCAATATCAAGTAAAGATGGAAAATATAATGCCTTCACTGCGTTATCTCTCCTATTGTTTGGTAATACTAAGCTTTGTTTAAACATAGACATCTGTTAACAGACCAATCTATTCAACCGTTTAAACAGATATTAGCATAAAAAGACAAAAGGACGAGCAAACGCTCGTCCTCTGTATCACTCAAAATAAGTAAATTACTTATACTTACGCTTACGAGCTGCCTCAGACTTCTTCTTACGCTTTACTGATGGTTTCTCATAAGCCTCTCTCTTACGAACTTCAGCTATAACGCCAGCTCTAGCACACTGCTTCTTAAATCTTCTTAGAGCACTTTCAAGAGATTCGTTATCTTTAATTCTGATTTCTGCCATTTATCTTCCCTCCCATCCGCCTAGTGGCATTGGGTTAATATTTGCATACAATTGCGTTTAATATTATACAATGAATACTTTATTATGTCAACAGTTTGACAAAATTTTTCTAAATATTTCTAAATATTTAGAAAAATTATTTCGCAACTATATTAACAAGCTTACCTGGTACATAGATTTCTTTGATAATTGTTTTACCGTCTACAAGTGGAGCAATCTTTTCGTTAGCCTTTGCTGTAGCAATAGCTGTGTCCTTGTCTATATCAACAGCAACCATAAGCTTAGCCTTAACCTTACCGTT
>JAXJJE010000331.1:0-1458 GCA_036298405.1 Acutalibacteraceae bacterium | reverse complement strand
CAATCTTTGCTTACTTTCTTTTGTAAGAAAGTAAGTCCCTGAATGTAACCAATTTACGAAGTAAATTGATTGCGAGGGATTAGCACTATAAATAATAAAAATTTGTTTATAAAAAATCAGTTTGTAAGAGTATGAAAGCCAAACTTGCAATAAAAGCAAGAAAGACACCGACACATTACATGTGTCCCTAATAAAAATACTCTGAGCCAGTACAAACTAAATATAAACTATAAAACCATAATGTTATGCTATAAGTCACCAGAGTGCAACTCTGCCCGACAAACTACAATTTATCATTCAGACCTCATTATTATAACTCTTTTTCCTTCAATATGCAAACAGGCTGTGTTGCTTAAACAACACAGCCTATGCTATAAAAATTATTTTTTATTCTGTTTTCTCTCTTGCCACTTAACCCACAATGGTCCTGCAATACAGATTGAAGAATAACAACCTGAAATTACACCTATCATCATAGGCAGTGCAAATGTAACAACTGACTGAATATTGAAAATCATTGCGAAAATCAGAACGCTTACAATCGCCGATAATGTAGTAATTGATGTACATAATGTTCTTCTGAACACCTGTGTACCACTCTTATTAAACAATTGTGCAAAATCAATTTTATTGCCAGTCATATAGTTTCTGTTCTCACGAACTCTGTCGTAGATTACGATGGTATCGTTTAGTGAGTAACCCAGAATCATAAGTGTTACAGCAATAAAGTTACTGTCGATTGGCATTCTAAGAATTACAAACGCAAAGTAAATCATTGCTACATCGTGGAAAAGTGCAACCAGTGCCATTACACCAGCTGACCAACCACCAATCTTCTTAAATCTGAATGCTACAAAGATAACCATTAGCACACAAGCTATCGCTACAGCAGCCATACACTTGTAGAAGAATTTCCAGCCCATTGAAGATTCTACAGACTGTGAACCTAGCATTTCAATCTTATTATCTGGGTAAGCCTCTTGTAGCTTTGTTGTAAGGTTACCCATAACCTCTGTTGTGATTGTTTTATTACCAGAGAACTGTACAGAAAGCAGGTAACCATTTTGTAGCTGAGAGCCATCCTCTGCCATTGTGATATTCTCACCAATGTTGAATGATACAGTGTCAGCTGTTTCTTTTTGGATAAGGTCTTTTAGCTCGTCTGTGTTAACCTCTCCTGTATAATTATACTGCAGAATTGTACCACCAGTAAACTGAATATCCAGTGTTACACCGAAAATAATGTTACAAACAATACCTATAACAATTATTGCAATAGAAATGCCAAAGAAAATCTTGGATTTTCCAGTAAAATCAAATATCTTTTTCATTACTTACCGGCACCTCCAAACAACCATTTTTTACGCAATGGCTTTATTCCAGCAGCAGACTTTAGCATTAATCTTGCTGCAGCAACACCCATTATAAAGTTTGAAATTACACCAACAAGTAATGTGT
>JAXJJE010000330.1:0-13989 GCA_036298405.1 Acutalibacteraceae bacterium | reverse complement strand
ATTTGCTCAAGAGCATTGTTAACATCGTCAAGTAGCTGTGTGTTCTCCTTTGCTATACAGATAGCATATTCTTCTACAGCTAGTGGCTCGTCTAAAATTGTAAGCTCTGGGTTTTTGCTTACAAATGCCTTTGCTGGCTGTTCGTCGATTACAACGCAATCGGCTTTACCGGTTTTTAGTGCCTGTACAGCGTCAGCACCCTTGTTGAACTTATCAACAGTTTCGCTGTAGTCGCTTGCGTATAGGTCGCCAGTTGTGCCAAGCTGTACTGCTATGCGTGCATTTGCTAAATCGTCTACACCTGTTACGGCTACAGCGTTTGATTCTGTAGGCTCTTGCGTTGTAGTGTTGTTATTGCTACAAGCAGTAAAGGTGAACAGCAACATTGTTGCTACAAGAAGCATAGCAAAAATACGCTTAGCAAGCATATTTTCCTGCTTTATCACAGATTTCATCTCTCCTTTTCTTCTTTTGTCGATTATTGAAAATATCGACAAGGTCTGTAAATATACTTATAAAATTTAGTTTAACATATTCGCTATTTTTATTCAAGATAATAAGCCTATTGCAAAATATTTTATACTAAAATTATTCTTAACGCTTGTTAAAATTTTAACTTTGGTCAATTTACAATTATAAAAATATTTACTATAATTGGTACATAATATTTATAGTGAGTTATTAATAAGTTTTTTAGGGAGGTATTTTTATGATAAAATGTCCTAGTTGTGGGTTTGAGAATGACGACAACTGTACCTTTTGTGCTATTTGTGGTTCATCTGTAACCCAAGACGACTTTTATGTACATAACACTACTTCAAACAATATTTCAGTAGATGAGCTGAACGAAAAGCTGATTACAAAGGAAAATCAGAAGACAAAATCTTTTAAAAAGCTGGATAAGGCAACTCTTGCAAAAGAGGCTGCAAAAATAGAAGCTGATGATACTAAAAATGAAGAGCCTGTAAAGGAATACAAAGCTAAGACGTCTGCACAGCCACAACCCAAAAAACAGAAAGCAGATGTAAAGGCTGAAAGTAAACCAGATAACAAAGCAGATGTAAAGGCTGAAAGCAAAGCAGATAACAAAGCAGATGTAAAGGCTAAAAGCAACGCAGATACTAAAGCAGACAATAAGTCTGTTGGCAGTGATAAAAATACTGCTGTGCAAGGCTCAGCTGACGACAGCAAGCTGTATGTATTGCTTAGTAAATTTTTATTCGATACAAAAAATTCCACAAAGCTATTTAAGCAAAAGGATATAGACGAAAATTGCAATCTGGCATTGATAAGCTACATACCATTTTTATTCTTTGTGCCTATGATAATCAAGCCTTGCAGTGGTTATACACGCTACCACGGAATACAGGGGCTTACATTATTTATTGTTAGTGTAGTGCTTGAATTTTTTGATATACTTCTAAGTGCAATATTCAGCTGTGCATTAAACGATATGCCAGCAGTGATTTTAACAATTATTTTTACAGTGGTAATAAATCTATCTATATTACTGTTTATTTCAACTGGTATTGCAAATGCTGTTAAGGGAGAAGCCAGAGAGCTACCTGTAATAGGCAAGTATAAGCTGTTAAAGCAATACATTTATTAAGAAAAATCATACAAGGCAAGCCAACAGCTAGTGTGCTATGGCTTGCTTTTTATTTCATAATTATTTTAATTATACCACTGCTGTGCTATAATAAGTATTATAACAGTAAAAGGAGGTAATAATATGAGTGAATTACGACTTGCTGGTGTTATACGAGAATCTATAGTTGATGGTCCAGGTATAAGAATGACTGTATTCACACAAGGGTGCCCACACCATTGTGAGGGCTGTCATAATCCTCAAACTCATGATTTTGAGGGTGGATATATAAGCAACACAGATAATATACTTAAAGCGATAAAAGACAATCCTATGCTACAGGGGGTAACCTTTTCTGGTGGTGAGCCATTTATGCAGAGTAAGCCTCTTGCTGAGCTTGCAAAGGAATGTCATAGGCTGGACCTTAATGTGCTTGTATACACAGGCTTTACCTTTGAACAGCTGGTAAAAGGCTTTGACAGTAATCCAGATTGGAAGGAGCTACTTGAAAATACAGATATTTTAGTAGATGGTCCTTTTATTTTGTCACAGCGTAGCCTTATGCTACATTTCAGAGGCTCAAAAAATCAAAGAATTTTAGATGTACCTAAATCTCTGCAAGAGGGTAAAGCTGTGCTAAGAGAAGATTTGATGTGATCAAAGAATTACTTTTGACTAATTCCAGATAATGTAAATTTTTCTATCTACAAATTACATACTATATCGCAAAAGAAAACGAGGTATAATGTAAACATAGGCTGTTGTAAATCATATAATTTATTACAGCTTATATTAAACAATATTTAAAATACAGAAATCATTTTGGCTTTTGAATGATGTTTAGTATTAATTTATTACAAAGGTGTGTAGTTATGAATGCTTATGATGCTTGGGAGAATTTTTTATCAACAGGCAGTGTAGTTGATTATTTGCGTTATACCTCACTTAGAGATTCAAAGGTGAATTTCCCTGAATATTTTAACGACGACGATGATTTTGATATGCAGGAGGACGATGATGAAGATATCCACGGACGGATTGATTATAGGGGAACAAAATATTGGTGAGCAGGATCGTCTTATAACTGTGTTAACAAGAGAAAGAGGAATTATAAAAGCCTTTGTTAAAAATTGCAGAAGCCTTAAAAGTGCAAAGGGCTCTGCTACAAGGCTGTTGTGTTACTCCCGATTGGTATTATATATCAATCGGGATACCTACATAGTTGACGAAGCCACAAGTGAAGAAATGTTTATAAAGCTAAGAACAGATATTGTTAATATGTCGTTAGCCCAATATTTTTGTGAGCTTGTTGCCCACCTTGCCCCAAAAGAAACTAAAGCAGAGGAATACCTGCGTTTAATGCTTAATGCTTTGTATCTGCTTTGTAATAACAAACGCCCACCAAGCGTTATAAAGTCAGCAGTAGAGCTAAGAATGATGTGCTTTAGTGGATATATGCCCGACCTTGTGTGCTGTAATAGCTGTAAGGAATATGAAGCTAAGGTTATGTATTTTCTACCCAAATCGGGTAAGCTTATTTGTGGTGATTGTATACACGATATTAACGAGCAAAGTATAAAAATCGGTATGGGTGTTACTACTGCTATGCGTTATTGTATTTATGCCGAACAGAATAAGATGTTTAATTTTAAGCTGTCTGATAATGGATTAAAGCTACTTGAAAGCTGTTGTGAGCAGTACATTTTCTATACAACCTCGCACAATTTTAAAACACTTGAATTTTACAAAACAATAAACCTATAATTATATATAGCCGATAAAATAAACTTGCAATAAGGAGGGAATGAAATGGACGAGCTTAATTTTTGCTCTGTTTGTGGTACAAAATTATATAAAAAAGAATGTGGCGACGAGGGTATGGTGCAATATTGCAGTAAATGCCAGATGTTTAAATTCCCTATGTATAACAGTGCAGTAAGTGCTGTTATTTTCAATAAAAGTAAGGATAAGCTGTTGCTTATTCAGCAGTATGGAAAAAAGGATAACATACTGGTTGCTGGCTATATAAACAAGGGAGAAATCCCACAGCAGGCTCTTGTAAGAGAAATTGCAGAAGAGGTTAGCTTAAACGCTGTATCGTATAACTATAATCATAGTATTTATTTTGAGAAAAGTAATACATTAATCCATAACTTTATTACGATTGTTGATAGTGAGGATTTTAAAATAAAGCAAAATGAGGTAGACAAAGCAGACTGGTTTACTATTGAAGACGCTGTAAAATATATAAAACCAAATAGTTTAGCAAGACAATTTTTACTTAAAGCTTTAAATGATAGAGGATATATATAAATTTTTGTTGATTATTTACTATTTTATGGTATAATATTTAACATGAGAGGTGAGCAGTATGAAGTGTATATTAAAATTTTTCGCCTTTATTTCAAAGCTGATTGTGTTTATCGCAGGTATAGCTGTGCTGTTAAAGCTTGCGTTTAACAAGCTTGAAAAAATGGGTATTATAAAAACAGAATGGATTGTTCAAAAAACACCTGCCAATAAGGGTGTTCGTTGGGCTATGTCGTTTAAAGATAAGGTGTTTTTATCATTTCAGCTGTAAATAAAATTCAAACCGACGGTGCAATAAGCCGTCGGTTTTGTTTTATTAAATGGTAATTATTATAATTTTACACTAATTTATTTTGGTGTTGATTTGTAAAATTCGCCTATGACAAAAAAGTATTTTATTTGTTATAATTTATACTAAACTATGATAAAAATGGACAAGAATTTACAAGCAGATTTTATGCCGAAAAGAAGTCCACTTTTTAATAGAGTTTAGTATTAATCATATTAATTACAAAGAGGTGCTTAATGTGTATAAAATAGGTGATGTGGTAATTTACAAAAACGATGGTGTTTGTAAAATTGTTGATATTACTTTAAAAAGCTTTAAAGACAGAAATATAGAATATTATGTGCTACAGCCTGTGCACAACATAAATGCTGAAATTTTTGTACCTAAAAATAATGTGGAGTTAGTTGGGAAAATACGTAATATTCTTACTAAAGAAGAAATTTTGCAGATGATAAAGGCAATGCCTGACGAAAAAGAAATATGTATTAACGATGAAACAGAACGAAAAGAGCGATTTAAAGAAATTTTAGTTACCGGTGATAGAACCGAGCTTGTAAGATTAGTAAAAACACTTTATGCTCATAAGCAAAACCAAGAGCAACGTGGCAGAAAGCTACATATTGCTGAAGAAAGAATGTTAAAGGAAGCAGAAAAAAATTTGTACAATGAATTTGCTTATGTTCTTGGAATAGCTACAGAAGAAGTACCAGACTTTATTGCAGAAAATATTAATAGGTAAGATTAAGGCGATACCGAGCTTGCTTTTGGTATCGCCTTTAACAATTTATTAATTGACATTTATATGCTGATTATGTAAACTTAGTTTAGTATAAAGTACAGGAAGGAAGATTATTTTATGAAAAAGCTTTTTGCTGTTATTTTTTCTGCTGTTATTATATCAGCAAGTGCCTTTGCTATAAGTGGCTGTGGCTGTAGCAATAAAGATACAGCTAATCAGCCTGCAACAGATATTGTAGGTGATTGGGGTGGCAGAAGTGACGATATAGAGGCAGAATTTAACGACGATGGTAGCTGTGTAATAGGTGGTGTTACAGGTACATACAAAATAGATGAAAACAATAATCTGATATTAACGCCAAATTCAAGTGAAGAAACAGCACCAGAGTCGCAAACCTTTGAATATTATAGCGACAGTAATACCTCTGCAATACAGCCTAATCAGTGGACTGTTGTAGACAACGTGCTATATATTAATGGTCAGCAATATAATGGTATTACAAATAATACCACATCTTCTAACACACAGGGTGGTAATGCAGATAATCAGAACAGCTCTGCTGATAGTTCAAGTGGTGTAGCGTCAAATCAAGGCTCTGGCAATAGCACTGATGTTAATAATAATAACAATAACAATAACAATTCCAGCTCTGCCAGCTCATCAGCAAACAGCTCTGATAGCTCAAGCAGTTCGTCAAGCAGTTCATCAAACAGTTCTTCAAGCAGTTCGTCAAGCAGTTCATCATCAGCTCCAGAGAATTTAGATAACGACGAAGATGAAACCCCTGTTGCAGATATAGTAGAAAACATAGATGATTTTTAATAGAATATGTTTAGTATATAAGTACTGATATAAAAAGCGAAAGCATACAACACAGATTAATTTGTGCTGTATGCTTTTTGTTTTTTTATTTTTTATGTATTAGAATTTACCACTTGAACCACCATGGCTTCTGCCAGATGAGCTTCGGTGTACGCTTGAGCCACCACGTGAGCCACCTGAAGAGCTTGAGGACTCGATTTTTGTTTTTGTAACATTCTTGTACAGGTAGTTTTCACGCTGGTTTGTGACCACCATACTGTTTGGACGCACATAATTTGCAGCTGATTTCTGTGGCTTTACGCTCTTTAGCGTTGACCTCATACCAAAGGCTATCAATAAAGAGAGTCCTGTACCCAGACCCAAGGCTATAGGGATATAGATTAATTCTAAAGGGCTGTTAGATGTGCTGTAGCCATTATTATATTCATCATAGTATTCAACAAAGGCATTTGGGTCAATTAAAAGCTCCTGGCATAAGTCTGCATAGCAGTCGAATGCTGAGTAATAATCGCCACTGCTTAGATAAGGCTTGAATTCGTTTACCATATAGCTTTGATTTTTATCGGTGAATACCTGTATACCCTTACCATATGTACTTATTGCCCAATCTCTGTCAGCTATGCTTACAAGCAACAGAATACCAGAGTCGCTACTGCCATAGCCGTAGCCCTCATAATCAAAAATATCATCTGCAGCAGCCTGTGCTGAACGATAACCGTCTAAATCTTCAAGAGTTACTACTATTACATCACATTGATATTCTTCGCTTATATAATCAAGCTTATCAAGCAGGTCGTATTCTTCACTGTCGTTAAGAAGGTCAGCGTCGTCTAAAACTCTTGGTAAATCTGACGTTGCACCAACGCTTATTGTGAACATAGGTACAGTAAACATCAGGCAAGCCAATATACTAAGCAGGGTTGCTGTTATTCTTTTTTTCATAGTTTAATCCTCCTTATATATAGCCTAACATTCTTAGCACATACATTATAACGTATATTATTGCTGATGAAACAACAGTTGATATACCACAAAAACGCCAGAATGCTAATTTGTCACAAGGCAGGTTACCTACAAACTTACCTGTTTGTCCGTTCATTGCAAAAACGAATTTCTCACCTTTATATGTAGTGTTTAAAATCCAAACCGGATATAAAGCGTATTTTGCTTTACCATTGTGTGCGTTAATATAGGAGCTTTCTGTAACTACGCTGCTGTAGCCTGTTACAGTCTTTTTGAAGTTGGTTTCTGCACTGCTTTTTACACGCTCGTTTACTCGTGCAATGCATTGATCGGCTGATACATCATATTTATCTGCAAAATAACCTGACAAATACGCTGTCTGAAAGTCAACTGCATCTGAAATGGTAAATGGTTCTATAGATTCCATTAAATCATCTGCCATTTTGCTTGAACCGTCAGCAGGGATATTATCAAATGCAATAAAGCCCTCTCTTATTACAGAAAAATACTGTGTTTCGGTATATCTGTAATTACCACTTCTCCAGCTACGCACACGAGTTGCCTTATAGCGTATGCTTGCGTCAACATCAGTATCAAACAACCAAAAAGGAACATAAATGCCCTTGATTTCGTCAATATGGTTTTCATCTTTAAATACCTTTGGTAAAAAGAACTTGCCTTTAAGGTGTTTGGTAAGACCCTGCTTTGCCATATTTTTATCAAGCTTGAACGGAATAATTAAATCAGGGCGAAGCTGTCCTGAAAATTTACCCTTTAGGATTACATGGTTACCACAATAAGGGCAATCAACAGTACCTGTTGTTTCTTCACCTACTATTTCAGCACCACAGTTCTGACATTCATAGCCAGACAAACCCTCTGATTCGCCTTCTGCCCAAGAATCGGTAGGCATATTCCAGTTTATGCTGTCTGGTTGCTGAGTTTTTAAATCTTCGTCATACGCCTTTAATGTTGCTACATCAAAATCACTGCCACAATAGGAGCATTTCATTTTTTGCAGATTAGCGTCAAATTCAATTTCGCCACCACAGTTAGGACATTGATATTCCGTTACTGCTGCCATAATATCATCTCCGTTTTTTAAAATTTTTCTGTATACCCCTAAACAGAAATATCAATTTACTCTTACACTAAACTTAAGTATAAGAACAATTTTTACCTTTACATATTAACACATTATGTAGAAAAACACAATAAAATTATAGGTGTATGATAGATTGATTTTGTACAGGAAATAGCTGATATAGAATAAATAATCTTATAAGGGGTAAAAAATAAAGCTAATATATTATTTTAAAAATGATTATGTACAAAAAGAAGACATAAGTTTTATGTAATAAGACAATTGTAATAAATAAAACCGGGGAGTATAATTGTATTATGTTAATAATATACAAAGCAGGAGGATTATTATGAAAAAAAGTAAGTTTAAAAAAATTTTATCAGTCTTATTATCGGTATTAATTTTAAGTACAGTGGTTTTTTCTACAAATGCGTTTGCAGTAACTAATGAAAGCGATTTTGAAATGAACGAAGTTGAAATAATATCGCAATATGGACAGACCTTTTCAGCTAAAGAAATATCGGGATTTAGTGACAGTGCAAATGTTGAGGATGTACATACTCTTGATTTTGGATATGCTTTTACCAATAATTATAATCCGTTCGGTGATGATTGTTATTCAATAGGCAAAAACGCCTTTAAGGATAACACAAATATCGAAAATGTTATTTTTTATTATAAAAAGAATTACGGATCTATGCCTATTAAATTTCTGAAAATAGGTGAGGGAGCCTTTGAAAATTGTACTGCTTTGAGAGAAGTAAAAATATTTGAATATGATGAAATGTCTAGCAATGGTTACAATTTAACTGAAGAGATTGGCAGTAATGCATTTAAGGGTTGCACCTCACTTAAGGAGTTTGTTGCACCTTTTTCTTTAGGAAGAATAGAAAGTAAAGCTTTTGCTGATTGCACAGCATTAGAGCGAGTTTTTATTTCTGAATATGCTACTGATATTGCTGATGATGCATTTGAGAATTGTGACAACCTGACTATCTATGGAGAAAACAACTCTGTAATCCAAAGTTACGCTCAAAAGCACAATATCCCATTTGTTTCGATTGATAAAGATTATCAACTAATATATGAATTGTACGAAAAACTTTTGTATGTAGAAACAATGTTGATGGAGGAAATATATATTAGAGGAGATGGCTATAATACTGGCTATTTTCCTGTAGAAACAAATTATGAAACGTATAATTTTTCTGACCTCTGGGGTGATGAATTGCGTGAGGTGTCAATACGTTGTGCACAAGTATTGAAAGACCCATTTGCGACTCAAGCAAATTTAGTTACAGCTTGTACCGAAATAGATAACGCTATACAAAAAGCCGAGCTTATCGAAGAGGTGTTTCGTTTAGTTCAGCCAGAGGATACTATGCATTACCAATATGTTCCATTTCATCACGGAAAGTATTGTTCCTACTGCGAGAAGGCTAGTGGGTGTCTATCACAATATATGGGGGAATACTTGTTTACAGTGGATTCACTTGCTAGATACTCGTACTTAAAAAATGAGGTGTATGAGCTTGCACAAAAAACTAATGTATCTGCTTGGGATTGGGAATGTATTCTATTTGAACTAAAAGCAAGTATAGACGCTTTGGTGTTTAAGGAAGAGGTGGATTTGCAGAAAAATATAGATTTTTTAACTAACTACTGCGATTTAAGTATATTCAAACCAGAAACATTAGAATGTTTTAATAAAGCTTTTGATGAGGCTAAGAGCCTTATCAAAACAAGCGACGAGAATTATTATTACGAAACATATATTAGTGCTCTTTCTATGGCAGAAAGTAATTTGCTGTATGCTATAGATAACCTGGAATTAATTAAACAAGATGAATTTCAGCAACTCATTTATGAATATTATGATGTTTATTATTCAAAATATCGTGATTATACAGACACATCTTTGGAAAATCTTAGATTGGCATTGATATCAGCAGAAGGTTCTTGGTGGGCTCCACGTCCTGATTATCCAGAATATGGTAATGAAATTCGATATAAGATGGAAGATTGGAAATTGCTTAACGATTATTTGCAAGAAAAAATAGACACGCTTACACAATCGTATGAAGATTTAGTACCAAGGGCAATTGGAGATGTATCAAAAGATGATCAAATCAATCTACAGGATGTAATTTATTCTTTGATGATGATTGTAGAGTGTGATAATTCGTTTGATTATGATAAAGCTTACGCAGATATGAACGCAGATGGTGACGTAACTGTGCTTGACGTAGTGTTGCTACAGAGAGAAATTTTAGAGATGGGATAAAGGTAGTAAGTATACAATAAGATTTAGTATAAGAAACCCCACAGCAAAAATTGCTGTGGGGTTTTAAGCTGGTTAATTAAGCCTCTTTATAAAAATAAACGTAGCTAGAGCCTATCTGTGCTTTTATCACCTCTTGGTTTCTGTATTGAGGGATATATAGGAATGTATCAACTGAGTCGTCTGAATATGTAACAAGCAAATTGTTCTGGCTCATAGTAAATGTGCCGTGAGATTTAGCTTCGATAATAGAAGCACCCATTGAGATTTTAAAGCTTGCGTCCTCTGATATTACTAATGAGCCACCATATTGTGAGTAAGCAGAGCCAAAGGCTTGTGTGAATGGTACCTCGGTATTATCGGCAACGTTCAGTGCTACAAGTGGCTTCCAGGTGCCTGCAAGTAAATCTGGAGTAACATCTGATATTGGTGCTGTGTTGCTGTTGTCTTCAGGTATTTCTATTGGTGCTACAGTAGGGTTTGTTACTGTTTCATCAACATAAACAAAGGTGCCTTCCTCGTCAGCAACAACCTCCTCTGCTGTAGCAAGCTCTGTAGCTGGTGCTGTAGTATACTCTGTTGAAGTGCTTTCGTCGTTTTCTATACCCTCTGTTGCCTCGGTATCTGGTTTGTTTGGAAGCATATTTGAATCAGTTTCGTTGGCATTAATCTCACAGCCTGTCATTGCAAATGTAGCAATTATTGCACAGCTGATTAAAAGAGTAGCTATTTTCTTACGCATATTTGTTCACTTTCCTTCCTTTTATTTTATGTTTAATTATTTATACACATAAATGCACACATTGTACCACGTTTGCCATTAGTAGCACGGTGTGACCATAAAAGCTCACTGTTGCATTTTGTACATACATCACTTATTGTGATGTTTTCTTCTGGTACTCCACTTAGCATTAAAATCTGCTTATTTGTTTCGAGCAGATTAACCATATATTTTCCGTTACCCTTAGAAATCATTATCTTGTCTAAATCAAGCTCATCAAGCTTTACAAATTCGTCGTAACAGCTTTGGTCTATCTCATAACAGCATTGAGCTATTGCTGGACCTACACAGCAAATAATATTGCAGGGATTACTGCCGTAATCGTTAACCATTGTGTCTATAACCTTTTTACAAATTTTAGAAACAGTACCTCTCCAGCCAGCGTGAGCAAGTGCAATAACCTTTTTTTCGGTATCAACAAAATATATAGGTGTGCAGTCGGCATAATAGGTAACCAAGGTAACATTTGGCTGGTTAGTAACCAAAGCGTCTACACTTTGTAAATCTCGTGGCTTAGTAATGCCTATACCACAATCCTTGGCTGTTACCTTGCGTACAATGGTATTGTGGTCTTGTGCTGACGCTACAAGTGTGTTGAAATCAAAGCCTGCAGCACTGCAAAATTTTTTGTAGTTTTCGGTAACGCTTTCGGGATTATCACCTCGGTTAAAGGCGAAATTCATAGAGGTAAATTCACCAGTGCTAACACCACCAAGTCGGGTTGAAAAGGCGTGGGTTATAAATTCGATACCTTCCAGCTTTTTATATGTTAAAAAAAGAACCTCGTTTTTTATATTAAGCTTCATTATTTTGCTTTCAAAATTTGGTAAATGCATTTAATACCTCCTTCATCTTACTACTTTACATTATATTACTTGTGGTGTTATAATACAAGTGAACATTTAGTTAATATTTTTTATTGTTTGTTGCTATATGGCATAAATAGGAGTAATAAATATGAATTTTTTTACAACCAAACTTTTTGGCAATAATATTGATACAAGCTGTGAGTACTGTAACAATGCCCAGAAAATAAACGGAATTATACTTTGTAAAGCGAACAAAGAAATAGTAAACGGTAATTGCAGTAAATTTAAGTATAACCCTTTAATGCGTGTGCCAAAAACAGCACCACGCTTTCCACAGTATGATCCTAAGGATTTTGAGCTTTAATGCTATTTTTGTTCTGATACTGAATAATATTTAAAATTCAGAAATTTTTTAGTATGCTGTTTACTGTTTGTACTAAGCTCTGTTTAAAAGTGGACAAAGATTTACGAGCAGATTTTGTGCCAAATGAATACTGACCCATAGCAAGGCTGACTTCTTGCGAGTACGCAGTATGAAGTTTGGTGCAAAATATTCCGTAAAGAAATCCACTTGTTAATATAGATTAGTATTAGAACAAGAAATAGTATAACAAACAAAAGGCAAGCACCAACGCAAAAGGTGCTTGCCTTTAATTTTATGTGGCTTTATCAGAAAAATTAAAGTAGCTTTAACCAGAACGTTAAAGACTGCTGATTATACTGAAATATTGATTAATATTAATCTTCAAGCTGGTTCATAACAAGACCAGTGATCATCTTTGGGTAGAAGTATGTAGACTTCTGTGGCATTTTTTCTCCGTTAGATGCTACATCTCTTATCTCTGAAACTCTTGTTGGATTTAAGATAAAAGCACACTGAGCCTTGCCATTATCTACAGATGAAATCGCCTCGTCGAAAATCTTTGTGTATGTAAGGTTAATTTGTTTAGCCATATTTTCTGGGTCAATGCCGAATACCTTTTCAAGAATAAGTGTGTGTAGCACAGTTACATCAAGCTCCTGTGTTGGCTTGCTTGCGTCTGGCAACAGCTGTCTGATGATATCCATATCCTTTAGTACAAGCAGGCTGTAACGCTTGTTGCCACTATAGAATGCATATGCCTTTTTACCCTCGTTATAAAGCTCCATAAGGTTAGTTTCTATTGTGGTTATATCCTCATACTCTGTAATTTCAAAATACTCCTTACAGCTCTCCATAACCTTTTCTGCGTCAAAGCTTTCAAGGTCACGCACTAAACGGTGGGTAGGGAATACAACCAAACCAGGGTGCTCCATATCAACAAGCATCATCATCTGATAGTCACAAGCGTCACCCTCGTTAGCCTTACCATTTTCTCTTAGGTAGTTTCTGTAGTTAAGAGCAGTTTCGTATCTGTGGTGACCATCTGCAATATATAGCTTTCTGTCGATAAAATCGTTGCAGATTTCGCTTATAGCGTTTTCGTCTGTGATTATCCACATTCTATGTATAACATCTTCACAGTCTGCAAGCTCTATGTCAGGCTTGCCAGCTGAAAGTGTGTCAATTTTGCCAAGAGTATTGTTGCCACCGTCCATATATAGCGAATAAATCTGGCTGAAATTACAGTTTGTAGCCTTCATAAGGTTAAGTCTGTCCTCTTTAGCCTTAGAAAGTGTAAATTCGTGAGGAAGAATAACACCCTTGCTGAACTCCTCAATCTTTACACGACAGATAATACCCTTAATGCTGTTTCTTTTGCCGTATGCAGTAAATTCCTCTTCGTAGATATAAATAGCTGGCTTATCCTCTTTAATAAGAGTACCATCAGCTAACCAGCTGTTAAGAATGTCTGCTGCCTGCTCGTAACGATTTTCACCCTTTGGTAGCTCCAGACGAATAATATTGCAAGGGTTTGTGTTGATGTACCCCTCACGTTGCTCGTCGTTAATGATGTCATAAGGTGGACAAACAAGCTCACAGATTTTGCCAGCCTTCTCACAGTTGAATCTTAAACCCTTATATGCTTTAATAATTGCCATGATAAAACTCCTTTTTTATTGCTTTCAAAAAATATTTTTTGAAAAATTAAAAATATTTTTGAAAAAATTTTTTAGAAAATTAAATTTTTCTGTATTTATATTTTACACAATAGCGATAAAGTAGTCAATGATATGATTAAAAAATGGCTTAAATAAGGCAAAAATTGAGGTGGAGAAAATTTTTTCAAAAAAATTAAAAATTTTTTCAAAAAAGTGTTGACAATTCTTCTATATGCTGATATAATTACAACTGTTGTACGGAGAGGTGTCCGAGTGGTTTAAGGAGCTAGTCTTGAAAACT
>JAXJJE010000329.1:0-5685 GCA_036298405.1 Acutalibacteraceae bacterium | reverse complement strand
AGCTTACATTTTTGAATATATAGTTTTCCATTTTCTATCCTCCACAGTGTTAAGCACAACCGGTGTTATGCAAAGTCCAAAGTAAATAAAATAAAAAGGTATGGTTGTAATATCGAAGGCTGAGTAGCGTACATTTGGGAAATATCTGAAGCCAAAGGCTGATACAAGAACTCCAGCCAGAATATATAAAAAGCAGAACACAAACCACACAAGTGTATACTTATCTCTATCATCAAAACGATAAATAGAAAATGCAGTTCTGCCCTTTAAGCCATAGCCTCTGCTTTTCATGCTGTCGGCTGTTTCGATTGCATTTTCAAGCGACCAGGTTATCATAATTGACACTATTGTAATCGCTGTTTTTGTTCGACTCATAATGCTACCACTTGAAACATCTCTTCCTATGCAGCGTTGTGCGTCTGCTACATTTTTCATCTGTGTTTTAAATTTAGGGACAAAACGCAATGTCATACTTAAAACTAGTGATAACGCAGGGATAACCTTACCGAAAAGGTAGATAAACTTATCGGAGGTCATTACAGAACTGAAAGCCGAAAACCACAACAGTAATGTAATTATCATACAGCCAGAGGAAAAACCATATAGTATACTTTCGAGCGTTAGTGGATTACCATTTGAAAAATACAGCAAAATTGTTGTACCCTCGTGGTTAAACGCTGGATTAATAAAAGCTGTAAGTAAGACAAGTGGCAAGCAGAATTTCAGTAGAAAGCCTACACTTTTCTTACCCTGTGTGCTTACAATATAAACAACTGCACATACAAGTGAAATAAGCTGAGCAAGAGGATGATTAACCACCATTGAAAAGCCTATAATCAACGCAAAATATATTAAATTTACAAAAGGGTGATACTTAGAAAAAGAATCTGTCATAATTTACTCCATCCAATCACAGCCTACATCTTTACCTAAATCGCAGGTATATCGCCATTCTACTACATCGCCTTGTGCAAGCTGATAACGAGAAGAGCCGTAGTTCGGATACCAACCATTTACTCTGTAGGTCCAACCTGATAAATCACCACAATCGAACTCATACAAATTGTGGATACCTTCTATATATGCACTATTATAAATCGGAGTCCACGATGATTCGAGGTGTATATTATTTTCTTTGCATACACGCTGGAGAACATCAAACACTGATTCTCCCTCTTTAAAGGTAACTGTAGTAGAAGGTAAAATCACACCATTTGATGGCACAAGCTCTCGTTTATCTGAGTTAAGGTCTTCAAGGTTATTAAGTATTGTTGAACACTCAATAGAAAATGTACAGGTATAGGTTTTCTCATCATTAATTTCCTGATTCTCTGGTTCTACAGGCATTGGCTTACCCTGTGGTACTGGGTCTGTAAGATACTTATCCTGCTCGGTGTCATTACCATCTGAATAAACACGATTTTCATTTATACTTTCATCGGCATTTTCGGAATATACATTATCATTATTACCTTTTGAATCTGACAGATATTTGTCATTATTAGTTGAGTCTGATTTATTCTGAGAATTATTGTTTTCAGAATCGTTTGTTTTTGAATTATCAGCCTTTGAAGTGGTTGATGTACCATTGCTGTTTTGTACCTTTTCTTCATCTGGCAATACAACACAATAGTCTACAGACTTATTTATAGAGATATTCAGAATACTTGTTTTTGAGCCTGTAATTGATACTGAATAAACAGGCTTGTTATCTACATATGCTGTGGCACTCTGACATTGCCACTTTTCATTCAAATTGACAGAAAGCAAAGCTGGAAATCCAAAATCCTCTTTTTGTGAAAAAGCAATTTTTATGCCTTTTTCATTTTTTACATCAATTAAAAAATTAACATCCTTTGCTTCTGCAATATCGCTACCAAATACTGTCCATTCGTACGAAAAAGCATTTGATTTTCCTGTAAAGGTTGCTATTGCGTTATCTTCCTTGATTTTATTTAAAACACTTTTTTCTATAATACCATTTTCGGGTATTGGTATATCAGATTGTAAATCAACCTGAGCAAAATTACCCTCGCAAGCACATAGTGAAAACACAAGCACTATGCACATCAATATACTTAAAACTCTTTTCATAACTATTCACCAATAACGATTTTACCGTTCTTTACATTAAGCGTATTTTGTGTTGTTGCAAGACTTTGATTTTCGTCAGAGGCTGCAAATACAGCGTCCTCAACTATTAAATCATAAACCTCATTTGCTCTTGCACTACCCTTTATTCTAAAAGAAAGTCTGAATACAACATTATCCTCTTTACTTAGTAAATCCTTACTAAAAGCATTTTTGCCACCGGTTGTATCAAGATACATAACATTGATAAGACCTGATTTGTTACATTGCTCTGGATTACAGGCAAATTCGGGGAGCTTTACATTATCGCCAGAAGTTGCATTATCATAAACAAAAACATTACCTTCTTCAAGCCCTAAAAACTCAAGCTTTGAATTATCAAAAGAAATACTCGAACTGAAAGCTGGGTATTTTGATTCTCCGAAGTTTGTGATTGTAACATCAAGCGTTAACTTATCTTCTTTAGATAAGCTGATTTTCTGAGGTATTTCAACAATCAATGTCGGCTTTGATTGTTGAGCATTACAGCCTTTTAAAATAAAAAACAATATTATTAATATTGCAACAAGCAACGCTGCTGATATTAAGATAATAATTTTTTTCTTTTTACCAGAAGCCTTATCTTTTCCATTAGCTTGTTCTTCTGTTTCTATGGTTTTCTCAAGTCTTTCTTCCATACAAAAACCTCCTGATAATATTACTTAAAGGGCAGAGGAAATCCCCTACCCTTTAAATACATTTTAATTAATTTGCTAAAGCCGCGGCTTTTGTAACTACCTGATAATCTGTGCCATTTACGAATGACTCTACAATACCAAGTGCGTCAAATGTATTTATACGGCTGTCGCTGTTTACATTAAGTGCAAGAATCTCGTTGTCGTCTGGTGCGTCACTCTTTCTTAGCCATGAATCAACAGCAGAGAGTGCGTCCTGTGCATTTACAACACCATCAAAGTTACTGTCACCAAAGCTCATAAACTCTGCTACATCATTAGTAACCTCATAGTTTGCTTTATTCGCAAAGCTTGCCATATCAATAGAAGCAGGAACAAGTGCAACATAAGAAGAAACACCTGTTTTCGCACTGATTTCTGGGCTGTATATAAAATTGATAGCATTAGTACCGTTATTATATGCAACCTTTCTTGGTCCACTGACAGAGGTTACTGCAATTGCTACAGCCTTTTTGCTTGATGGAATCAAGTCTACATTATCACCCTGATATAAGCATACAGCACTAAATGATACACCGTTTACAACATTTACACTGCCATTTGCTTTATTTGTTTTTACAACAATCATAGAATTTTCATCTGTTGAGTCAGATGTAAGCTTTACAGACATACCTGTAATTGCTATATCAAGTACATCGCCAGCATTTACATTATCTACCTTATATTTAACTGTAAATAATTCTGCTGGGAAAGAAGCTCCTGTAATTGTAATATCATTATTTGAGTTTGCGTCAAAGTAAACTACTCTAAGCTTGCCGGTACCTTCTTCAACATACCAGTTAAGCTCTCCACCGTTAAGACGATCACTTGCAACAACATCCTCAACTACAATACCATCAGATACAGTCACAATATAGTCAATCAGCTTATACTTAGCCTCATTATCCCACTTATTAATACTGATTACACCATTAAATTTAGCACCCTTAGTAGCCTCTATTTCAGCAGGTAAAGCCAGAGTTGCTGTCATATCCTCTTCTGTTGGTGGTACTACCTCTTCAAAGGTAACATCCGACATATTGTAAAGTGATGTTTTGCCTGTAATTAAACGCTTGTAAGCAACAAGAGCATAGCAAGCCTGATCGGTTGCCATATCGTTTGAATCGCCTGCGTAAGCGTGCTTGAACATAGCGTCGTCCTCTACATAGTAAGAAAGAAGATTATCAACTACAGAGTTACCGTCTTTGATAAATCGTGGGTCAGTATCAGGATTGATACCCCATGTTGTACAAGCAACAATAATCTGAGCAGCACTTTCAGATGTTTCACCTGTGCCATATACAAAGCCACCTGTTGTAAGCTGTTCTCTTGATAAACGGTCAAATGCCCTTTCTGCTGCGTCAGCTATATCTGCCTTGTCACGATATGGATACAATGCCTGTAATGCCATACCTGTAATATCAGTATTCATAGCTGTGCCAGACATAGCCCAACCACCATCAGCAAGCTCTTTTTCAAGAAGATAATCAACGCACTGCTGACGGATTGTTTCATCCTCTGTCATATAATTGTTTGTATCTAATGCGATAAGTGTGTAGATAACACCGTTGATACCCTGATTCTTAACCCAAGTGAAATCGCTGTAAGGAGCTGTTAAGTCCCAGTTGCCAACAGAGGTTGCATTCTTACCGATTGATGACAGGGCAAGGATTACACGTGAGTTATCAGTTGATTTTGATTTATGTAATGCACCATTTAAGTTGATTGATTCAGCCTTGCTGTTAACATACTCAACAATACGATTATAGTAATCTTCAAAGTACTGATTACCTGTGTTGTAGTACTCGCCACGAGCAAGAGAAAGAACTGTCCATTCACCTGCATTTGTACCAAACGCAGGCTCTGTTACTGTATCAGCAAGCTGAGCCAGAGTTGCGTTTAATACTGCACTTACATCCTGCGGCTGACGAACAGGTGTTTCTTTACCCTTTACATCAACGCTTGCAAATGCAGGAGAAGATACAATAGCATTAGGATATTCAGCACCATAACCACCATCACACCATAGATACCATGTACCTGACTCAAGTGCAGGAATAGTAGCGTTACCACTGCTATCAGTTATAACTGTACCCATTGCCTCGCCTAATACTTTACCATAGCAAACAGTTTTATCAGCTACTTCATTCAGTGCTAATTCACCACCGAAGCCTCCACCACTTCTTACTAAGCTGATTGGAAGCTCAGTGTCAGCATCTACTTTATATGAGTGAGTAATCTCACCATTTCCGTCTACAAAATAATTAAAGCCTGCAGCAGAGTCCATCCAGAATTCCCAGCTTGTATAGCCTGCGATGTCATAAAAATCACCTGCTTTAAGGCTGAGTATATCTGCCGTTGCACCCCAACCAGGTGAAAGCTCAGGATATACACCATTCAAATAATAATTCAGGTTACAGTCTGGGAAGCCGAAAAGTCCTTCCTGAAAGAAGATACTGCTTGGACTACCTGAAACAATAACATCACTCCAATCAAGACCAAAAATCTTTTCGTGAGTGTAAATATATAAGTGAAGTGCTGTTACATCATATTTTCCGTCACCATCACCGTCGTAATAGAAGTCTGATAATCCATATTCATCTAAACTGATATTTTCAAGTGCAGACATTGGCACCTCTGCATAAGCAATCGGCTTGTCGTTTTTGTCATAAACAAACTCTCCGTCAAAGCTTATAGAAATATAAACGCTGTCTTTATCTGTTGCAAAAACTGTAAACGGTATAGCACCGATTACCATTAAAATAGTAAGCAACAAACAAAGTGCTTTTCGTGTTATGCTTTTACTTTTTGTTTTCATAAAATGTTTCCTTTCTGATTTAACACTAGGTATCTTTTCGTTGTTTTCTTTTCTTCTTTTTCT
>JAXJJE010000328.1:0-1521 GCA_036298405.1 Acutalibacteraceae bacterium | reverse complement strand
TTGGGACGCAAGGCACAATGTGTATGCCTATAGCCTTAGAGAAGGTCAGATAAAAAGATATTCTGACGATGGTGAGCCACAGGGTACAGCTGGTATGCCAGTGCTTGATGTGCTTGTTAAGGGTGAGCTTACCGATTTGGTAGTTGTTGTTACACGATATTTTGGTGGTGTGCTATTGGGTACTGGTGGCTTGGTAAGAGCATATTCACACAGTGCAAAGCTTGCTACAGAGGCTTCACATATAATAAAAATGGAGCAATGCTTGATGTGTACACTTGAGTGTAATTATAATCAATATGGTAAGGTGTCTGCACTTGTTGCACAATGTGGTGGCACAATTGATGACAGCGTATTTAGTACAGATGTAGAGCTTTCATTCCATATCACTCAGGACGGATTTAATAAGCTGACAAAAGAATTAGCCGACGCAACCTGTGGAGAGGTTGAGCCAGTAGAGGAGTTCAAAGAGTATTTTGCTGTAGAGCTTTAATAAAGCTTAGTGCTTCAGATACAGGTGATTATATGAATATAAAAAAGCGAAAAAGGGTAATTATATTTTCCGATGTTATATTATTGCTCGTACTCTTGATTATATGGATAGTATGGGCTAACACTGCACTAGAGGTAAACACCTTTACAGTAAAAAGCAAAGATTTACCAGCTTCATTTAACGGATATCGAATTGCACATATTTCTGATTTGCATAATGCAGAAATAGGCGACGAAAACAGCAAGCTATTATCAGCAATTAAAAGCTCAAATCCCGATATTATTGCTGTTACAGGCGATTTAATAGACTCAAATAAAACAGATATTGAAATAGCGTTACGATTTATGGCTAAGGCTGTTGAAATTGCACCTTGCTACTATGTAACAGGTAATCACGAGTCTTATATGTTGGAATATAAGACTTTGAGAAATGGTTTAATTAATTCAGGTGTGACTGTTCTTGAAAATGAGAATATATCTATTTCAAAGTCAGAAGAAGCCATTGAGCTTTTGGGTGTAAACGACCCTGAATTTAAGACTGATTATAGTTTAGATAATGCAGCTACAATCAACAATGTATTAAGCGACTTAAAGAGTGATAAAGAAAGCTTTACATTGCTGCTTTCGCATAGACCAGAGTTATTTGACGTTTATGTTAATAATGACATTGATTTGATTTTGTCAGGTCATGCACATGGTGGGCAGTTTAGACTTCCGTTTGTTGGTGGCTTAGTGGCTCCTAATCAAGGTGTATTCCCTAAGTATGATGCAGGATTGTTTTCAGAAAATGAAACAAATATGATTGTAAGTAAAGGTATTGGCAACAGCATAATACCTTTACGTTTTAATAATCGCCCAGAATTGGTGCTTATTGAATTAGAGTCATTAAGTTAATAAATTGTAGTTTGTCGGGCAGAGTTCCACTCTGGTGGCTTTACAGCATAACGCTATAAGTTTTATTGTTTATAACTTAGTTTGTTTTAGTTCAAAGTGTTTTTTATTAGGGACGCATATAATGCGTCTAACCTTTAC
>JAXJJE010000327.1:0-1251 GCA_036298405.1 Acutalibacteraceae bacterium | reverse complement strand
GGTAATAACTTTGTGGCTGGTCTTGCTTTTAAGAACGGCAGAGAAGCCGAAGCTAACTTTCAGTGGACTTTCCCAGACGGTACAACGGTATTGTTTGAAAATGCAGTAGTCAGCGTGACAGAGCTAGGCAGTGGCGAAAGCACAGCAGTTGCTCCTCTTGCATTTGAGGTTATGAGCAACGGTAAGCCGATTGTTACACCAGCACTTTAATTAAATGTTACGCATAAGGGCAGGCTACGGCTTGCCCTTTATTTATGAAAGGAATGTTAAAAAATGAAAGTAGATATTACAAGCAAGCTTAATTTTGAAGAAAAGCCTGAATTAATTATCAAAGGTGAAGCCTATAAGGTTAACAACGAGGCAACAACCTTTTTAAAGCTTACACCACTTATGGAGAACCCAACACCAGAGGCTATTTCTAAAGCCTATGAGCTTATTTTTGATGAGTCAGAAAGAGAAGAGCTTGAAAAGCTGAAGCTGTCATTCACAGATTTTCAGACCATTATCACAGAGGCTATTAATTTAGTAGTTGGTGATACCACCCAGGGGGAAGCAGTGACCCCGGCTATGACTTGATTGAAGATTTTGATGTAATAGTATCTTCATTCAGGTCAGAGTACGGGGTGGCTGTATATTCTGATGAATTTAAAAAGATGAAATGGAATGAATTTGAAAGCCTGCTTAGTGGTCTTAACATCGACAGCCCACTTGGCAGACTGGTGCAGATACGCACCGAAACAGACAGTAAGGTAATTAAGAATTTCAGCTCACACCAACGCAGAATCTATAACGAATGGCAAATGCGAAGGCTTAGAAACAGCTCACCACAGGCAAACGAAAACGCAATAGAGCAAATGCGACAAGCCTTCGTACAAATGGCTTTAGGGGGTGGTTGATTTGGCTGACGAATCAGTAGGCAGTGTAGCTCTTGAGGTTACAGGAGATACAGCCAAGGTTGAAGAAGATATCAACAAAGCTCTTACCAAGGTTGAAAAGGCTACAGCTGACACTGCAAATAAAATTAAATTAAATGCTGAAAATGCAGGTGCAGGCATTAAAGACACAGCCGATAGCACTGCAGATAGAATTGAAGCCATCCTAAATGACACTACACGTTCCACTAAATCCAAAGCCTCTGCTATAGCTGGTATATACCGTAAGCAAGGGCTTAGTCAATCACAGGCTATGGAAAAAGCATGGTCGCAGATTGAGCGAAATTCAAAGCAAGGCAACAAGACACTCAGAAAAGAT
>JAXJJE010000326.1:0-4710 GCA_036298405.1 Acutalibacteraceae bacterium | reverse complement strand
TTTGAGTCCACTACGTCTGCCAATTCCATCACACCGGCACAACACTATGTATTATACAATATTTACTTAATAAAATCAATACTTTTCTGAAATTTTATTTTTAATTCGTGCAGGTATGCAATCTGACTATTATAGGATATTTTAATAAGAGGTTGATATTACTGCGTTTACTCAGCTTGATATACTCTTTTCTTTTAATGTTTTATTTAAAATTTGCACTGACTGCTGGATTTCATTATCTATTGAAATAAATTGCTGAATGATGTATAATATCAATATTATGTACTTTATAAAATGAAAGGAAAATAGCAATGTTTGTAAACGATTGTTTAAATGTAAACGAAAATGGACATTTAACTATAGGTGGCTGTGACACTACTGAGCTTGCAAAAGAGTTTGGCACACCACTTTATGTTATGGATGAAGATACAATAAGAAATACTTGTAAGTCATATGTAAATTCTGTTGAGAAATATTACAATGGCAATGGTTTGCCTTTATATGCAAGTAAGGCTCTTAGCTGTAAGGCTTTGGTTCAGCTTATTAAGAGTGAAAATATGGGACTTGATGTTGTTTCTGGTGGTGAAATTTTTACTGCAATGCAGGCTGGCTTCCCTGCTGAGAAAATTCATTTCCACGGAAATAACAAGACAGAAGCAGAGCTTAATATGGCTCTTGATTACAACATAGGCAAAATAGTTGTAGATAACCTGTACGAGCTTGAGCTACTAAACAGACTTGCTGGCGAAAAGGGCAAGGTTGTTAAGATTTCTATGCGTATTAAGCCTGGTATAGACGCACATACACATGATTTTATTATGACTGGTCAGATAGACTCTAAATTTGGCTTTGCACTTGAAACAGGCGAGGCTATGAGTGCTGTTAAAAAGACCTTTGAATTTGAAAATGTAGAGCTTACTGAGTTGCACTGCCATATTGGTTCTCAGATTTTCGACATAGACCCATTTGTGTCTGCTGCTGAGGTTATGATGGGCTTTATTGCTGACATAAAAAAAGAAACTGGTCATACTGTTACCGAGCTTAACCTTGGTGGTGGCTTTGGTATTATGTATACAAACAAGGACAACCCAACAGCCTATGATAACTATATGAACGCTGTATCAAAGGCAGTTATTGCAAAGGCTGATGAATATGGTATTCCTGTACCTTATATTTACATCGAGCCAGGTCGCTCTGTTGTTGGTGAAGCTGGTATTACACTTTATACAGTTGGTGCAAGAAAAGAAATCCCAGATGTTCGCACCTATGTTTCTGTTGACGGTGGTATGACAGACAATATAAGATACGCACTTTACCAGTCTGATTACACTGTTGTAAACGCAAGCAAGGCTAACCAAGAGGCGAATGACAAGGTTACTGTAGCAGGTAAATGCTGTGAAAGTGGCGACCTTGTTCAGAAGGATACTATGGTAGCAGATGTACAATCTGGTGACATACTTGCAGTGCTTTCAACTGGTGCTTACAACTATTCAATGTCATCCAATTATAACCGTAACCCTAGACCTGCTATTGTAATGGTAAAGGACGGCAAGCCAAGATTGATTGTAAAAAGAGAAACCTACGAGAATATTGTAGCTAATGATTTAGATTTATAATTTAAAGCGTACCCCCAACAAGCGTTTTAACAATGCTTGTTGGGGAATTTTTTATAAGTCGAATTTTCGCAACACAGATTTAAGCAACCGTATAATACACTTGTTTTAGCAAATAAATAGTAAGTGCTATTTTGCTTGTTTTTATATTTATTATTTACAAGTAAAATTATTGTTATGGAGGTGCTGTTATGTTTGTTGTAAAAAAACCTGAATCGTCCAACAAGACAATAAGAATGCCAAACGAGTTAATCGACAAGCTTGAAAAGCTTGCAGCAAGCAATGATATATCATTTAATCAGTTGGTAGTCCAGTGTTGCGAATATGCACTGGAAAATTTACAAAAAGACGAATAAGCAGTAACTAAAACAACGGGTAAAACTATCATTGTAAAGTCGCACATCACAACAAATTTTGTGATGTGCGACTTTCTTTTTATTGTAATAAATGTATTTGTTTTTGCAAGTAATTTTTACTTGCAAAATTACAGCATTGTGTGTATAATATAGTCATAAACAGTTTTATTGCTGTTTTAATATTAATTTTAAAGGGAGGATTTTTTATGAAATTCAAAAAAATCACACAAAAAGCATTACCTGTTATTTTTTCAATTGTACTGGCTGTGGGTACTTCAATTGCAGGTGCAGGAGCAATCGAAGATAAAACATATTTAAAGGATATGGATTATCCGACTATTGAAACAAATTTAAATTCAGAAAACAGCTACAATTATTCTTATACCGAGTATGATAATCACTTTTATACTAGTGGAAAAGCAGGAACTGTTAAATGTACAGATGCTATGAAGCTTTCATACAGCGATTACTCTAAAAGAGATTATGAAGAAAATGCCAATTTTGCCTCATATAAAATCACTTATAATTTAAATAGTAATTTCGATGAGTTTAATACAAGTTTGTTTACTGATTCACCCGAAAAAATCGACTGTGAATTTCTAGGTGATAATGAACGCATAGTATTAAAAAGTTTCACTAGAAACACTGATATAATTAATTTACAATTAGATGTTACAGGTATAGATACACTAAGCATAAAAGTTACATCAGCGTTTGAAGGTTGGGATAAAAGTATTATATTCAACAATGCTTACTTAACAACAGGCGAAGTAATAGAAGACCCTACAAATCCAACAAACGAACCAACAGAGCCTATTGTAATTCCTACACAGCCAACTAATGAACCTACTAGCCCAACAATCGAACCTACAAATCCTACTACAACACCAACACACAAACCAACAGAAAAGCCTACTCAGGCTCCAACCGATGAAGCAACCGATGAACCTACTGATAAACCTACACAAACACCTACATCTTCACCTACGAATCCTACTACACCAACAGAAAAAACTACAAATAAACCTACTTCAACAAATACAATAACAAATAACACAGCAACAGGTAAAACAGCAGGTGCTATAAACACAGGTGACACAAGCTTCATTATACTTGCTGTACTTATTATAGGTATTGCAAGTTCTGCTGTATTTATAACACGCAAAATTAAACACAGCAAATAATATCACAATTTAAAATTACTATTTGTTTTCTCTAAATAATATAACAGGCAGAATTTCGTTATCTGAAATTCTGCCTGTTTTTTCACATTTATTATGTTTTTATTTTTAAATTATTCCTTTTTATCCTCTACTGTAACAGCAATGCCTAAATCGTCAAGCTGTGCAGTTTCGATTGTGCTTGGAGCGTTTGTCATTGGCTCAGAAGCATTTTGAACCTTAGGGAATGCAACAACATCTCTTAGTGTAGAAGCCTTAACCATCTGCATTACAAGTCTGTCAAGACCGATACCCATACCACCGTGTGGCGGTGCACCAAACTTGAATGCGTCTGTTAAGAAGCCAAACTTCTGGTAAGCCTCTTCATCGCTTAAACCAAGCAGGCTGAACATTCTCTTCTGCAGGTCTGGGTTTGTAATACGGATAGAGCCTGAAGAAAGCTCAACACCGTTAAGTACCATATCGTAAGCCTTTGCGTAAACCTTGCCCTTATCCTCTTCAAGTGTAGCCATACACTCATCTGTAGGAGATGTGAATGGATGGTGCATTGCAACCCATGTTTCGCTTTCTCTGTCATACTCGAAGAATGGGAAATCAACAACCCATAGGAAGTTGAACTTATCCTCAATAATGCCAAGTCTGTTTGCAACCTCACATCTTAAAGCTCCAAGAGTTGAAAGAACTGTGTTGTTTTCTGTATCTGCAACTATCATTACAACATCGCCCTTTTCAGCACCAGCCTTTGTAAGAATAGCCTGCATTTCGTCCTCTGTCATAAACTTTGCAAAGCTTGACGCAATGCCGTCGTCTGTCATTCTTATCCAGGCAAGACCCTTAGCACCAATACCTCTTACATACTCTGTAAGCTTGTCGATTTCTTTTCTTGTATAGCTTTTAACAGCATTTTTAGCAGTGATACCTCTTACGCTACCACCACCTGTAATTGCATTTTTAAATACTGCAAATTCGCTGTTTTTAACCTCGTCTGTAAGGTCGAACAGCTCCATTTCAAAGCGTGTATCTGGCTTATCTGAGCCGTAACGCTCCATTACCTGATTATAGGTGTAGCGTGGGAATGGTGTTGGAATATCTACATTTAAAGCCTCTTTGAATACTCTTTTAATATAGCCCTCACCTATTGCAAGTACATCCTCCATATCTACAAATGACATTTCAAGGTCAATCTGTGTAAATTCAGGCTGTCGGTCTGCACGAAGGTCTTCATCTCTGAAGCAACGGGCAATCTGCATATATCTGTCAAAGCCCGCTACCATACAAAGCTGTTTGTAAATCTGTGGTGACTGTGGTAGAGCATAGAATGTACCCTTGTGGATTCTTGAAGGTACTAAGAAATCTCTTGCACCCTCTGGTGTTGACTTAATAAGCATTGGTGTTTCAATCTCGATAAAACCATTCTCGTCAAAATAGTCACGGGTTACCTTTGCAATTTTATGTCTTAGAATAATATTCTGCTGTAGATCTGGACGTCTTAAATCAAGATAACGATATTTTAATCTTGTAAGCTCACCTGTTGTTGAGTCTGGTAGAATTTCAAAAGGT
>JAXJJE010000325.1:0-7264 GCA_036298405.1 Acutalibacteraceae bacterium | reverse complement strand
TTATTAAATACTTTTTTGTAATAATAACAAAATTATTACAATTTTATTATAAAATACCAATGAAACATTTGCAAGTTTGTAACCATCTTGTTCATAATTTATTTACAGTTTATTAAAAAACATTCCATTTTTAGCCAGATTTTTCCTATCTAAACAAAAATAATTTTTATTTCCTTTGTTGCCTCGCCTTGATAGCTGCAAATAGCGATATAATAATCTTGAAATTTATACTCACTAATACTTACATCAGAGTTATTTATTTTTACAGCATCAATATCAACAAGCACATCAACATTACTAAGCCCTCCTCCCAGCCCTGTTCCCTCAAGCTTTAAAAAAGCTTCTTTTATACTCCATACTCTGGTAAATGCTTCATTCGGGTTTATATTATTAAATATAAAGTCATACTCTTGCTGTGTAAAATATCTTTTAGCTATGTTTTTGTTTGCATTAGTAAGCCTTTGAATATCACAACCAATTTCACTGTCAGAAAAAACACACAATGCAATATTCCCCGAATGCGATGCATTAAAATGCAGGTTACTATAATCTGTAAAAAATGGCTTTCCGTTAGCCTTTGTACTATAGCTTATTTTTTGCTCACTTAAATTAAGCTGTTTTAAATAGTCTTGTATTATTATTCCTACAGCTAACGATAAATTTTTGTCGCTACGCTTTTTCAGACTATCTATTTTATTTTTTCGGTATTGTGACATTGTGATATAATATCGGTTGAATATTTCATCATTATTAAGAACATCACTTTCAAGCAGAAAAGCTTCTATCATTACATATCCCCCACCTTTTAACAACTATAATTATTATAGCATTAACAGCAAGCAGTGGCAAACATTAAACAGATTAATAAAAGAGTTAGTCTAAATTGTAAATTTTAATTTCATTATGTAGACAAAGAATATTTTTGCATTATAATTATATTAAGCTTTACTATTTGAATTTATTAAGAGAGGTAATAAATGAAAAAGAAAATAATTAAAATATTATCAGCTACTATTATATCTGTAATGATTACCGTTTTTTCTATGCCTGTGGCAATGGCTGCACCTGAGGATTATCTTAACCAAATAGAAGACGGAGTAAGTAGTGCGTTAAACAATGCTGAGGGATATATTAATGATGTAATAGACAATGTTGGTGATGCTATTGATGATACAGTAGAAGACTTTAATGGTGTTGTTGATGATGCTAATGGTATAATTAACGATACTGTAAACAACGTAATCGACCATATAACCGCAACAGAGCCAGAGGAAATTGAGGAAGAAACCTACCCTACAGAACAGCCTACTGAAGAAATAACCACACTTTATGCACCTACCGAAAACGAGGATTACGATTATACCTATGAGCCACCTACCGAACCACCTACTGAGGCTTATGTGCCAGAAATATTAACCGAAACCTATACAGATGCACCCTTTACTGATAGATTTTCTATAACAGACACTGGTGAGGGCAATTTGCTTATAGCTCTTGGTTTATGGCTTGCAATAGCTACAGGAGTTATAATCGTACTTTCGGTTGTATCTGTAACACATAAACGCAAAAAAGGAATTTAGTATAAACACAACTGTTGAAAAGACCTTGATTTTCAGGGTCTTTTTTGTTTGACAATATTGACTTCTGTGTTATAATTGCATAGGAATAACCGAAGAAAATAATTTGATAAAAAATCTTTGTTTAAAGGTGAAAATATGAAAATTAAAAACGTAGAAATAAATGGTATAGTAGGACTTGCACCTATGGCTGGTGTGGCAGACCGTGCATTCAGAGAAATCTGTAAAGAGATGGGTGCAGCTTATGTTGTAAGCGAAATGGTAAGCTCTAAGGGTGTTTCGTACAAAAATGAGCGTTCTACCGAGCTTATGGAAATATCTGAAATTGAACACCCTTGTGCTGTACAGCTTTTTGGTAACGAGCCTGACACAATGGCTGTAGCTGCAAAAACTGCAATGCAATTCAAACCAGATATTTTAGATATTAATATGGGTTGCCCTGCACCTAAAATAAGTGGCAACGGCTGTGGCTGTGCATTAATGAAAACACCTAAGCTTTGTGGTGAAATTGTAAAGGCTGTTACAAATGCAGTTAATGTACCTGTAACAATAAAAATACGCAAAGGCTATGATGACGAAACACTCACAGCTATGGAGGTTGCACGCTACTGTGTTGACAATGGTGCAGTTGCAATTACCATACACGGCAGAACAGCAAAGCAAATGTACAAGCCATATGCAGACTGGGAGATTATAGCAAAGCTAAAGCAGGAATTTGACGTACCTATACTTGGTAATGGTGATGTTGTAAGTGGTAAAACAGCAAAGCAAATGCTTGAACAAACTGGCTGTGATATGGTAATGGTTGGCAGAGCAAGCCTTGGAAACCCATGGATATTCAAGCAGATTAATGAGTATATATATAACGGTAAGGAAATACCTATGCCTACAGCACACGAGCGTTTAGAGGTTTTGCAAAGACATATTAAAAAAATCTGCGACTATAAGGGTGAAAAAATAGGTATGAAAGAAGCAAGAAAGCACGTTGCTTATTATCTGAAGGGCTTCCATGGTGCAGCAGCCTTCAGAAACGAAGCTGGCAAGCTATGCACCTATGATGATTTGCTAAGACTGATTTCTCTTGTTGAAAACGAAATATAAAATTTATAAAGCTATGAAAAAGCCTATCCCCTATTTTTGATAAGCTTTTCATAGCTTTTATTTTACAAATTAAAATAATTCACATATTTTTAATTTATTTTTTTAAAAATGTAGTATAATATAACTTAACTAATAAAGGAGGTTTAAAACTATGGAATTTGAAATTACAAAGGAAAATTTTGACGAAATCGTTCTTAATAATAAAGGCTTGGTTTTAATTGATTTCTGGGCTACATGGTGTGGTCCTTGTATGATGCAGGCACCTGTTATAGAGGAGCTTGCAGAAGAGCTTGATGATGTAACCGTTGGTAAGATTGATGTAGACGCTGACGGTGAGCTTGCTGTGAAATATGGCGTTTCTTCAATTCCAACATTAATGCTTTTTAAAGACGGTGAGTGTGTAAGCACTAATGTGGGCTATCATACAAAAAATCAGCTTTTAGATATTATAGAGAAGTACAGGTGATATTATGATTAAATTAAATCCAGATAAGGAAGTAGTAGCAAGAATAAAAGAAGGCTTAAAGAAAAAGGGTGGCTATTGCCCTTGCAGACTTGAAAAAACAGAGGATAATAAGTGTATCTGCAAGGAGTTTAAAGACCAGATGAACGACCCTGATTTTGAGGGCTTTTGCCATTGCAGATTGTATTATAAAGAAAAGGATTAATTTATAATAATATTATTTAAAGCAAGGTTTTATTCTTCTGTGAGTAAGACCTTGCTTTTTTAGTGGAGGGTATGAAATTGTCTAAACAAACTGAAAAACTAAAAAATGGTATGGTTATTATCTCTCACAATTTATCCAAACTACATTCAGTGTCTATAAGTCTTAATTTTAAGGTTGGCTCTTTATATGAAGATGACAGCAACAACGGCATTACACATTTATGTGAGCATTTATTTTTCAGACAGCTAAATGATTTATCTCAAAAAGAGCTTTACCTTAAAATGCAGATGCTAGGCTGTGAAATGACAGGTAAAACCTCGACTGATTATGTTTCTTTTAAAATGAAGGTGGTGCCAGAGTTTTTTAAGGACGCTATTACACTTATGACTAAAATACTCGATGATTTTAGCTGGAGCGATGAAAGGATTGAAGCAGAAAAAAGAGTAGTTTTAAAGCAAATAGAAAACAAAAGCTATTCCTTTGATAATTGGGTTGACGAATATTATTTCGAAAACACAAAACATTCTATGCCTATTATGGGTAATTCAAAAACAGTAGAGGGTTTAGCCTCAAACGAAATTAACGCTTGGAAGAAAAAATATTTTAACTGCTCAAATGCTTGCCTGATTGTTACAGGTAATTATGATAAGGAATATTTTGAGTCTGTTAAAAATACTATTAATCAACTGCCAGCTAGCGAATATGCAAATGAGCTTAATATTGAGCTACCACAGAATTTCTGTAGCAGAGATAATAGCAATCGCTATTATTTCGCAGAGTGTGATTGTGACAGTTGTGAGGTTGTAGTCTTTTTTGATGTTAACAATACTGTTAATCCAGAAGCAATGCGTTTGCTTACAAGTATTTTATGCGAGGGCTGTGGCAGTAAGCTTGGTATAGCTATGAGGGAAGAAAACGCTGTGACTGACGATATATATAGTAGTCTGACATCGTACTGTGACTTCTCACGACTTTACATTTCGTATACTGTACATAAAAAGCTACTATATAAAAGCTTGAGGATATTTTTTGATACTGTAAATCAAATTAAACATGGTATATCACAGGAAGAATATTTATCTTCGATTTGCTTTTTTACTAAAAATCAGCTTTTCGACCTTGACGACTCAGACGCTTTGAATTACAGCTACCATATTAATGATATTGTATTTAATAACACTGTTTCAGAGCCACATAAATTAAAGAAGCTTTATGGGGCTATAAGCATTGATGATTTACTGCTTTGTGCTAATACTGTTTTCTGCAAGGATAATCTTGCGTTTTTAATAGAAACATCTAAGAAGCCTGCAAAGGTGGAAAGAAAAGTTAATGATATTTTAAAGGGGTTTGATTAATTTTTTATTAGTAATTGACATTATAAATTGTTTATGATAGTATATACTTTATAAAGAAAAATGTTGATGAAGACAGGTAGCCTTCTAAGATTTTCAGCGAGCTAAGGGTTTGGTGTGAGCCTTGGTATTTCATTGGGTTACAAATCACTTCGGAGTTGCTTTCTGAAAGCATATATGTATTTATATTATAATATATTATGTTATTAAGAGTAGCCGGCTTTTCACCGTTAAAAGAAACGCATATAGTAGTATGCTGTAATGGGTGGTTTTGCGAAGCTTTGGTGTTTCGTCCTGTTATGGGATGAAGCACCTTTATTTTTTTATAGGAGGTTGCAACAATGTACAAGAAGGTTGACACTAATCTTGATTTTGTTCAGCGTGAAAAACAGATAGAAAAATTCTGGAAAGAAAACAAAATTTTTGAAAAAAGTATTGAGGAGCGTAAGGACGGTAAGCCATATGTATTTTACGATGGTCCTCCTACTGCTAATGGTAAGCCACATATAGGTCATGTACTTACCAGAGTAATCAAGGATATGATTCCTAGATACCAGACAATGAAGGGCTGTATGGTACCAAGAAAAGCAGGCTGGGATACTCACGGCTTGCCTGTTGAGCTTGAGGTTGAAAAGCTTTTAGGTCTTGACGGTAAAGAACAGATTGAAGAATATGGACTGGAGCCATTTATCTCTAAGTGTAATGAATCTGTATGGAAGTATAAGGGCATGTGGGAGGATTTCTCTGACACTGTAGGCTTCTGGGCAGATATGGATAATCCTTATGTAACATACGACAATAACTTTATTGAGTCTGAATGGTGGGCTTTAAAGCAGATTTTTGATAAGGGCTTGCTATATAAGGGCTTTAAGATTGTACCTTACTGCCCACGCTGTGGTACTCCTTTGTCATCTCACGAGGTTGCACAGGGCTATAAGGATGTTAAGGAGCGTTCAGCTATTGCAAGATTTAAGGTGAAGGATGAGGACGCTTATATTCTTGCATGGACAACAACACCATGGACACTGCCTTCTAACGTTGCACTTTGTGTAAATCCAGACGAGGATTATGTAAAGATTAAGACTGAGGACTACGTTTACTATATGGCTAAGGCACTTGTAGACAGTGTTATCGAGGGTGAATATACAATTATTGAGGAGTACAAGGGTAAAGAGCTTGAGTACAAAGAATATATTCCACTATTCGATTTTGCTAAGCCTAAGAAGAAGTGCCACTATGTAGTATGTGACAGCTATGTAACACTTACAGACGGTACAGGTGTTGTACACATTGCTCCTGCATTTGGTGAGGACGATGCTAATGTTGGTAGAAAGTATGACCTGCCACTTGTACAGCTTGTAGACGCTAAGGGTGAAATGACAGAAGAAACACCTTGGGCTGGTAAATTCTGTAAGGACGCTGACAAGGATATTCTTGTAAACCTTGAAGAAAGAGGTCTGCTATTCTCTGCACCTAAGTATGAGCACTCATACCCACACTGCTGGAGATGTGACACTCCACTTATCTACTACGCAAGAGATTCATGGTTTATCAAGATGACTGATGTTAAGGATAGACTAATTGCTAATAACAATACAATTAACTGGATTCCTGAGTCAATCGGTAAGGGTAGATTCGGCGACTGGCTGAACAATGTACAGGACTGGGGTATTTCAAGAAACAGATATTGGGGTACACCACTAAATATCTGGGAATGTGAGTGTGGTCACTATCATTCAATCGGTAGTATTGAGGAGCTGAAGTCACTTTCTGACAACTGCCCAGACGAGATTGAGCTACACAGACCATATATCGATGAGGTAACAATTACTTGTCCTCACTGTGGCAAGCCAATGCACAGAGTTCCTGAGGTTATAGACTGCTGGTTCGACTCTGGTTCAATGCCATTTGCACAGCACCATTATCCATTTGAGAATAAGGAGCTATTCGAGTCACAGTTCCCTGCTGACTTTATTTCTGAGGCTGTTGACCAGACAAGAGGCTGGTTCTATTCCCTGCTTGCTATTTCTACATTGATTTTCGACAAGGCTCCATATAAGAATGTAATCGTTCTTGGTCTTGTTCAGGATGAAAACGGACAGAAGATGTCAAAATCTAAGGGTAATGCAGTAGACCCATTTGAGGCTCTTGAAACATATGGTGCAGACGCTATCAGATGGTATTTCTACACTAACTCTTCCCCATGGCTACCAAAGAGATTCTACGGCAAGGCTGTAGTTGAGGGTCAGCGTAAATTTATGGGTACACTATGGAACACATATGCATTCTTTGTGCTTTATGCTAATATAGATAAATTCGACGCTACAAAGTATACACTTGATAAGGATAGCCTATCTGTAATGGATAAGTGGCTACTATCAAGACTTAACTCTACAGTTAAGACAGTTGACAACAGCCTTGCAAATTACAAAATCCCAGAAGCAGCAAGAGCATTACAGGATTTTGTTGACGAGATGAGTAACTGGTATGTAAGAAGATGTCGTGAGAGATTCTGGGTACAGGATATGACACAGGATAAGATTAATGCTTATATGACACTATATAC
>JAXJJE010000324.1:0-1672 GCA_036298405.1 Acutalibacteraceae bacterium | reverse complement strand
GAGGAGTGATAATATGTCAGTTATAGATAGATTAACTAAAATCGCCAAAGCTGAAATTGGCAACAATGGTAGTAAATATCGCAAGTGGTTTTACAATCGCACATCAGACTATTACGGTGTAAACTGGTGTGCTGTGTTTATCAGCTGGTTATATAATCAAGTGGGCTTGCTTAATGAGCTTGTGCCAAAAAGCGATGGTGCAGGCTGTTTTGCCCGAGAATATGACGGTAAATACGGCAAGTGGCTAGAGAGTGAATATAGCTCTAAAGCTACTACACCTAAGCCGGGCGATATTGTTACATTTACTTGGAATGGTATCGGACGAGTACCAGGGCAAGATAAGTACTACAGCAATCACGTTGGTTACGTGTACGCTGTAGACGATAAAAACATATATACAATTGAGGGTAATACAGGTAGTAACAACGCTGATTATTCAAGTGTTATGTACAAGCAGTACGAACGCACCAGTGGCAATATTAATGGCTACTACAGACCGAATTATACAACTGTAAAAACAGAAAGCGAGGAAACAGAGATGAATTTCAGAAAAGGTGACAAATCGGATGGCGTAAGAGCTTATAAATCAATGCTGATTATAGCAACAGCTCTTGGCTTGATTACTCAAACAGTTAACCCAGATGATGTATTTGGTGATGGCACACAAAAGGCAACTAAGCAGGTACAGACAAAGTACAAGCTTGAGGTTGATGGTATTGCAGGTGTAAAAACAATAACAACGCTGCACAATGCAATTAACGAGGCTATTAACGCATTAAATAAAACCGTTGCAGATACTCGTGTGTGCGACAGAAACACGGTTCTAATTGAAGCTCAAGCAGCTATGAGTAATGCTGTTGAGCAGTTGAAAGTAGGCGATAAAAGTGAGTAAAGAAAATGTCGTTCAGGGCATTATAGCTCTTATAATTGCTGGTGTATCTGCGTATTTTCAAATAATAGCTATTCCGTTGCTTGTGCTAATGGTTGTGATGATTACCGATTACATCACTGGTATGGCTTCTGCCTATATACGCAAGGAGTTTTCCTCAAAAGTTGGAATTATCGGTGCAGTAAAGAAAGTAAGCTATATAGCACTCGTGTGTGTGGGTGTATGTGCTGACTACCTAATACATACAGCACTAACACAGATAGGTATTCAGCTTAACATTCAACTGCTATTTGGTTTACTGGTTACAATATGGCTGATAATCAACGAGCTAATATCAATCCTCGAAAACCTAAGCAAAATAGGTGTACCAATGCCAAGCTTTTTAATGAAGCTTGTAGAAAAGCTTAAAATTACAGTTGAGAGTAAGGCAGATAATAAAATTGAATAGATAAAGAATAACACCCCGAACCTCTGTGATAGTAGGTTCGGGGCTTTGTTTTTATATCTTTTTGAAGTCTGCACCACCATACTGCGATGCAATAATCTGTGCGAGCTTTGGGTTAGGATTTTTTATATTGATAGGATATTGAAGCTTTTTTTCATATTGCCACATATTAACATTCCTCCTCTAGTGGTGAATCCCAAGGCCATGGGTTAGCTATCCAAGCCCATCGGTTACCGTCATCTGCAGAAGGGGCTAGTGGGCCAAAGCGGTATTCATATTCTTTTTTTAACTCACGTGATTTTGCTTGATATTCTTCTAGCTTGTGAGCTATATTAATG
>JAXJJE010000323.1:0-2553 GCA_036298405.1 Acutalibacteraceae bacterium | reverse complement strand
TTCCAGTCTGTTGTGCTCCAACCACTTGTGTAAGCACTATCTGTTTCTTTCCAAGTGTAGAAGAAGCAAGAGTCAGAAGCACCACTCTCGTTAAATGCACCGTGGTATCTAGCACAAACCTCACCAAAGATATAGAAGTTTTCAACTGCAGTAAACTTAGGGAAGTAAGCCATATTTAGTGTCCAACGGTTGATGTGCTTTTCTGTATCTAGACGGAAGCTGTCAACGCCCATATCTACATAGCCCATGTATGTATCTACAAGGTAATCAGCAACCTTCTGATTCTCTGTGTTGATATCAACACAGTCACCAGCCATCTGGCCAGTCTGCTCTGTATATGAGCCATAGCTCAATGACTTATCGTGATGATAATAATGGTTAGTATCGTTTGCATCCTCTTTCATAACTGCAAGTCTAGCCTGATACTGTGCATCTGGCTTCATTGTTTCGTAGCTAGGATACTTCTGAGCAAGTACTGAATTAGGAATTAACTTCATACTGTCAATTGACTCTAGATCCTTTAGAGTCTTGTACTCTTTTGTAAACATTGGTGCAAGTGTTGCTTCACCAAAGTTACCTGAGTGGTTCCATACAACGTCCTGTACAATCTTCATGCCCTTATCGTGTGCAGCAGCAATTAAATCTTCATATGTTACATCGCTACTCTCATAACGAGGGTCAACTGTTGCAAAGTCGAATGCATGGTAGCCGTGGTAGTCGTAACCACTAGCATTGTCAACTACAGGTGTAATCCAGATTGCACTAAAGCCTAGCGCCTTAATGTAGTCTAGCTTCTGGATAAGACCCTTGAAGTCACCACGCCAAGCTGGGTCGCTGTCTGGGTTATTAGCCTTTGCGTCGTCCCAACAGTGAACGTTGTTACCTGTGTCACCATCGTAGAAACGAGTTGTGATGATAAAGTAGATTGAATCTTCTCTAAGGTCTGTACGCTCATAATCATCAAATTCATGATTATTGTTTACATACCATTTATTGTTGCAATACCACCAGTCACCCTGTGATTTTTCTGTGTACTCTCTTGTAAGCTCTTTAGATTGTACGCCATTTTCTACAAAGATAAAGTTAATCTTTGTAACATCTTTAAAAGAATATGTGTACCAGCTACCACCATCAGAGCCACACACAGCAGAGGTGTCTTTTGTCATAGTTGGACCAGGATAAGCTGGTGAATCTATGTTCTTAGGTAAGCTATTCCAATAGTAAATACTTGGAGTAGTTTTACTAGTGCTATAGTAATGGATAGTAATACCACTACCAGCTGCTGATTCCTGAACATCTGTATTTGCAGCGTTAACTGTAAGAACGCCACAAGTAACAACTATCATCACAGCAAGAACTATTGAAATTACTTTTCTTAGCTTATTCACACTCTCTTTCCTCCTTCTTTTATTCTCTGTTGCTTTAATAAGCCTGCAAGCAAGCTGCTTAAAGCTTTGATATCTTAAAATATTATTTCAGATATGTTGTTGTGCCACCAATTTTACCGTCAATTCCTGTATAGCCGTTTGAGCTTAGTACATATACACGGCAATTACCCTTACCAGAAGCAGCAATGCTTAAAGTACCGTTTGTAACTGTTTTCTTGTCGCCTGTTACAGCGTCAATATATGTACCGTTAGGAATATTCTTAAATGTAGCAGCATTTGTAATAGCTACGCAAGCAAAGCTCTTTTCACCTGATTCTGGGTTTGTGTAACCACGTTTAAAGCACATATTACCAGAAACGCCGTTTACTGAATACTGACCCTTTTGAAGTGCAGGTACTGCTCTTCTGATCTGGTTTAGCTTTGATAGCTGCTGTGATAGAGGGCTTTCTAGTGTTTCTTTAACTGTACCACTAGCTGTGTAAACACCAAAGCCAGTAGCGTTTACATCACCCTCCAGATATTCACCAAAGTAAGCACGACCTGTTGTGCTTAGTGGTGCGTTAGGACCAACGTCGATAACCTGACCCTTCTGGAACTCAACCTCTGAACCATAATACAAGCAAGGAATACCTCTGAATGTAAACATCAGACACATATTCTCTGCCCAGGTAGCTGTACCACCTGTGAAACGCTCTTTCTGGTTCTGGTCTGGTGCATAGTCGTGTGAATCAACATATACAACATTCCATGTTGAGTCGTTAAAGTACTTATCCTCTGCAAGAGCACCACTGAATGCACCACTTGCTGAGTCGAACTGCCAATGCATCAAGAAGTCGATAGCACCCATACCTGAAGCCTTGCTGTAGTCAGGTGTATGGTAATCGTTGCCATCAAGGAATGCATTTGTACTTGTTGGCTGGTTCTTTGATGGGTCATCATACTGTGCCCAGTGCTTCAGAGTAAGCTCCATATTATGCTGAACATTGTCTGGAGTATTCTCCCACTTCCACTGGCTTGTGTAAGATGTATCAGGCTCGTCCCAAGTATAGAACATTGTAGACTCACTTGCGTGACCTCTGTACCATACCTGTGAATATCTTGTACAGATTTCACCAAACATATAGAAGCTGTCGCCACCAATAGCATTGATCTGCTTATTAAACAT
>JAXJJE010000322.1:0-3199 GCA_036298405.1 Acutalibacteraceae bacterium | reverse complement strand
ATTGTCGAGCAGAATTTGCTCAGAACGAGGACGACGACGCAGGCAAGCTGTCGCTTGTCAAGAAGAAGGACGAAGTGCTGAGTAAATTATGCCGACAAGATGTCTAGTGTTTAATTAGGTATTAGTATTAAGTATTAAATAGAAATAATATTACAATATTTAAGAAAAATGTAAAAAAGTCCTTTAATTTTACTTAAACTTTTGTTATAATTAACTTGACTATATATAAAGGTGGTATATATATGAAAGGACATACAGATTTTAAAGTAGCTTTATCAAAAATTGTAAAAGAGCTTCAGCTAGAGGTTATTTACACACCATCAGACCCTGACGAAATTTTTATACATTCTCCTAATGTAAATCGTCCAGGTATTGAGCTTACAGGCTTTTTGGAGTTTTATAATCCGGATAGAACTATTGTACTTGGTAATACAGAATATGCCTACTTAAAAAGATTTGGCAGTGAGCAACGTACTTATGTACTTAATAATATTTTACAGCGTAACCCACCAGCAATTATAGTTGCCCGTAATTTAGAGATTCTTGACGAATTACTAAAGGTGGCAAAAATATGTAATGTGCCTGTTTTACGCTCAGAGGAATCTACCTGTGCACTTATTGCTGCATTAATTTCTTTCTTAAAGGTAGAGCTTGCACCAAGAATAACTCGTCATGGTGTTCTTATTGAGGTTTATGGTGAGGGTGTTTTGCTTACAGGTGATAGTGGTGTAGGTAAAAGTGAAACAGCTATAGAGCTTATCAAGCGTGGTCATCGTCTTATTGCTGATGACGCTGTTGAAATCCGTAAGGTATCAAGCAAGTCGCTTGTGGGTAGCTCACCAGAAAATATCAGACATTTTGTAGAGCTACGTGGTATAGGAATTATAAATGCCAGAAGAATTTTTGGTATGGGCTCTGTAAAGGTTACAGAAAAAATAGATATGGTAATTACCCTTGAAAACTGGGATAAATCAAAGGTTTATGATCGTATGGGTATTGATAACGAATATACAGAAATTCTTGATGTAGAGGTTCCTATACTTACAATACCTGTAAAGCCTGGTAGAAATTTAGCAATTATTATTGAGGTTGCTGCTATGAATAATCGTCAGAAAAAAATGGGTTATAACGCAGCACAGGAGCTACTTGCTAATTTGGGTATGGATATAGGTGTGGAGGATAACAAACGAATAATTGAATGGTGATAATAAAATTATAGCTAAGCTGTTTATATAATCCTTAAAATCTGGTATAATATAAATTTAAGAAAACTAATAATGATTGATGAGGTGTTTATTAAATGCAAATTATTGCTGACACACATACACATACAATAGCGTCAACACACGCATTTTCAACTGCACAAGAGATGATTAAGGCAGCCTCTGAAAAAGGGTTATTCGCTGTAGCTTTAACCGACCACGGACACAATATGCCAGGTGCACCAAAAAAAGGTGAATGGTTTTTTGATTGCTTAGGAGCTATACCTGCATATTTGTATGGTGTGCGTGTGCTAAAGGGTGTAGAAGCTAATGTAAGCGATTATTATGGTGGACTTGATATTCCAGAGTATACGCTTAAAAATCTTGAATGGGCTGTTGCTTCTATGCATACGCTTACTATAGATGGTGAAGCTACTGTAGAAAGCTGCACCAATGCATGGCTGTCTATTGCAGAAAATCCATATGTTAATGTAATAGGACATAGTGGAACACCTTATTTTAAATATGATTACGAAAAGGTTATACCTGTTTTTGGTAAAAATGGTAAGCTTGTAGAAATAAATAATAACACCTTTAAAAGCAGAAAGGATTCGGCAGCTAATTGCATTGAAATTGCAAAAATCTGCAAAAGAACCAACACAAGAATTATAGTTAATTCAGACGCACACTTCTCTACAGCAGTGGGGGTTATGGATGACGCAATAAAAATGCTTATGGAGATTGATTTTCCAGAGCATTTAATTGTAAATAGCAGTGTTGAGAATTTTAAGGCATATCTTATAGAACAGAATATATATTTTTAATAATACCTAAAAACATATTATAAGACAGGGGAATAATTATGGATGGAATATTTGGGAGTGTTTTCTTTATTATTTGCGTTTTTCTTATTATAATAGGCTATTCAAGAAATATGAATGATAGTTACCATGCTGGTAGTGGAATGTTCAAAAACAGCGAATATAATCTTGACGAAGAAAACAAAGATATCTCTGATGTAGAGTATTTTAATAAAAAAGGAAAAATGAAATAACAGGTATTAATTTTAACCACAACGGAGGCAATATGTATAATATTCAAAATGTACTTGAAATAGCTAAAAGAAATGGCTTTGAAATAAAAGAAAATGAAAGTATGAGCAAGCATACTTCCTTTAAAATAGGTGGTAATGCACAGGCTTTAATAAGGGTAACTAATAACGAGGGATTAATTGATATACTAAAAAAATGTAAAGAGGACGAAATACCTGTTTTTATATTGGGTAAGGGCTCTAATTTGCTTGTGTCAGACAATGGTATTGAGGGCATTGTTATTAAGCTTGACGGTGCTTTCAAACAGATTAAAAGGATAAACGATGAAACTATTTATTGTGGTGCAGGTGTAAGTCTTGCAAAGCTTTGTAGCTACGCTTGCGAGCATAGTCTTAGTGGTCTTGAGTTTGCGTGGGGCATTCCTGGTAGTGTTGGTGGTGCGTTATATATGAACGCAGGTGCCTATGGTGGAGAAATGAAGGATGTAGTAATTTCTGCAACTCATATTACATCAGAAAATAAATCAGAGATATTAAACGCAGAGGATATGCAGCTTTCATATCGTCATAGCATTTATAATACTAATAACGCTATAATTACTGGCGTTACAGTAAAACTTCAAAAGGACTCACCTGTTGAAATACGCAATAGAATGAATGACTTTATGAATCGCAGAAAAGACAAACAACCACTTGAATATCCAAGTGCAGGCAGTGTGTTTAAAAGACCAGAGGGTTATTTTGCAGGTGCTTTAATTCAAGAGGTTAATCTTAGAGGAAAGCAAATTGGTGGTGCTCAGGTTAGCGAAAAGCACGCAGGCTTTATTATCAATAAAGGTAATGCTACCTGTAACGATGTTTTAGAGCTTGTAAAGTATGTTCAGGAAAAGGTAAAGGAAAATTCAGGTGTTACACTTGAATGTGAAATAAAGCCTATAGGTAAGCT
>JAXJJE010000321.1:0-2302 GCA_036298405.1 Acutalibacteraceae bacterium | reverse complement strand
GTATAATACATTATAAATTTATTTACTAAATTAGAAAAATGTGATAAAATAAGTATAATGTTTTTTTAATTGTAAATAGATAAAATTAACAGAATTAAAATTTAATTATGAAATGAGTGATTAGTATGAAAATCAGAGTAGCTATTTCAGGCTATGGTAACCTTGGCAGAGGTGTAGAGAGTGCTATAAGTAAATCTGACGATATGGAATTAGTTGCACTATTTACACGTCGTGACCCATCAACAATTAAAACTCGTACAGACCTTCCTGTATACCATATAAGCAAGGTGCTTGATTTTAAAGATAAAATAGATGTTATGATACTTTGTGGTGGCAGTGCTAACGACCTACCAACACAAACACCTGAAATGGCACAGCATTTTAATGTTGTAGACAGCTTTGACACTCATGCAAAAATACCAGAGCATTTTGCAAATGTCGATAAGGCTAGTAAGGCAGGGGATAAGGTGAGTGTTATATCAGTAGGCTGGGACCCTGGTATGTTCTCACTTAACCGTTTAATCGGTCAGGCTATTCTTCCTTGTGGTAAGGATTATACATTCTGGGGTAAGGGTGTAAGTCAAGGACATTCAGACGCTATTCGTCGAATTGCAGGTGTTAAGGACGCCAGACAGTACACAATCCCTGTTGCAGAGGCTCTTGAAAGCGTAAGAAATGGTGAAAATCCAGAGCTTACAACAAGACAAAAGCATAAAAGAGAGTGCTTTGTAGTTGCAGAAGAAAATGCAAATCTTGCAGAGATTGAAAATGCAATTGTAACAATGCCAAACTACTTTGCAGATTACGATACAACCGTTCACTTCATCAGTGAAGAGGAGCTAATGAAAGACCATAAGGGTATTCCACACGGTGGTATGGTATTCCGTAGTGGTACAACAGGCTTTGATAACGAAAATAAGCACATTGTAGAATACAGACTACAGCTTGACTCTAACCCAGAATTTACTTCAAGCATACTTGTAGCTTATGCAAGAGCAGCCTATAGACTAAATAAAGAGGGTGTAGCAGGCTGTAAAACAGTATTCGATATTGCTCCTGCATATCTTCATAAGGAGTCTGCTTTAGAGCTATATAAGAGTATTCTTTAATTAAAACAAGTATTAATATAAATTGTGCATACAAGATTTAGTGTGCATAAATATAGATTAGTATAAATGTAGATTTTGCAAATAAACTGCATAAATTTGATTGAATTAACAAGCGTTGTATGCTATAATATCTCTATTAACTTAGTGTTATTTAAGTGTGATTAATTTGCATTATACGCTGAGCCATTTATAAATCTAGGAGGTAATAACAATGGATCAAAACAAAAGACCTGATGATATGCTTCGCATAACAACAAAGGAATTAGCTGACAAATTTATTGACGAGCAGGTTGCTGCTGTAAGAGCACAGGTAGGCGACAAAAAGGTTTTACTTGCACTTAGTGGTGGCGTAGATAGCTCTGTAGTAGCAGCACTACTTATTAAAGCAATAGGAAAGCAGTTGGTTTGTGTTCATGTTAACCACGGCTTAATGAGAAAAGGCGAAAGCGAAGAGGTTGTAGAGGTTTTCCGTAACCAGCTTGATGCAAATTTGGTATATGTAGATGCAACAGATCGTTTTCTTGATAAGCTTGCTGATGTTGAAGACCCTGAAACAAAGCGTAAGATAATAGGTGGTGAGTTTATCCGTGTATTCGAGGAAGAGGCACGTAAGGTAGACGATGTTGACTTTTTGGCACAGGGTACAATTTATCCAGATATCATCGAGAGTGATGGCGTAAAGGCTCACCATAATGTAGGTGGTCTACCAGAAGACCTACAGTTCGAGCTTGTAGAGCCAGTTAAGCTATTATATAAAGATGAGGTTAGAGTAGTAGGTACAGCACTAGGTCTTCCAGACTCAATGGTACACCGTCAGCCATTCCCTGGCCCAGGTTTAGGTGTTCGTTGCACAGGTGCAATCACAAGAGATCGTCTTGAGTCACTAAGAGAGTCAGACGCTATTCTGCGTGAAGAGTTTGACAACGCAGGCTTAACATCACAGGTATGGCAGTTCTTCACAGTAGTACCTGATTTCCGTTCAACAGGTGTTCGTGACGGCAAAAGAGTATTTGACTGGCCAGTAATCATCCGTGCCGTAAATACTGTAGATGCAATGTCAGCAACAGTGCCTGAAATCGACTGGAATGTACTGAAGAAAATCACAGACCGTATCCTTGCAGAGGTACCAGGCGTTTGCCGTGTTCTATACGACCTAAGCCCTAAAGCCCCTGCCACAATCGAGTGGGAATAAT
>JAXJJE010000320.1:0-1897 GCA_036298405.1 Acutalibacteraceae bacterium | reverse complement strand
TGCAACTACAGCACCCTGAGTAAGTATGCCATACTCAACTCTTATAGCACCAACCCATATAAGCAGTATAATTGCAATGTTGATAATTATATATGTTACAGGGTTCATAAGAGCAGACAGCTGATAAGCATTATTGCAAATACAACAACCATCAGCACAGGTATTGCACCAGCGAATACTAAGGCACTTTTAACATCTATTGTAAACGCCATTATCATTGCACCAAACACAATAAATGGTGAACGCAAAACGAGTCTTAAAAGCATATTAACACCATTTTGCACCTGATTAACATCACTTGTCATTCTGGTTATCATTGTAGATGTGCCAAGCTTGTCAAGCTCGGTAAACGATAGGGATTGTATACGCTTAAAAAGCCTTGAGCGTAAGCGTGTGCCTACACCAACAGCTGCCTTTGCAGAAAAATACTGTGCTGTAATTGAGCATACAAGACCAACAGCAGCCAGAAGCACTAAAAATAACAATGTACCTGTTATATAGCCCTTGTCGTTTTCTTTTATTCCGTAATCTATAAGTCTTGCAACAACTAAAGGCACTAAAAGCTCAAACAAAGCCTCTAACAGCTTAAAAAATGGTGCAAGCACAGCTTCCTTTTTATATTTACCTAATAAATTAAAAACAAATTTCATTTATATTTCACTCTCTTTAAGGGTTACAATTTTTACAAGGTGTGTAGTTGTTATTTTTTGCTTCTTCTACAGAATTAAAAGTCACCTTGTTTTTCTCTGCCATTTTATCTACCGACTCACAGCTGTCGCTATGATATACCTTTGAATTTTTATTGCCTATATAAACCACAGGCTGAGTATTTTCTGTTGCATTATTAATGATGTCAGTTAAGCTCTCACCGTTTATACTTTCTACCTTAATAACATTATTGTTAAGGTTAATAATTATATCACCTTGCTCGTCCGTACGCAAAGTAGTTATGCCCGCTCTGTCAAGAATAGCTTTTGTTTCTCTGTGTGGGTGACCATAATCATTTTCTTTACCACAGCTTATAGTTGCAAACTCTGGTTTTACCTTTTTTAAAAACTCTGGCGATGTACTTGTGCTACTTCCGTGATGGCCAACCTTTAGCAAATTTGCTTTTAGCTTAAAGCCATCAGTAAGCATAGCCTGTTCCTCCTCCTTTTCGGCATCGCCTGTAAACAATGCCGACATACCCTTATAATCTGCCCTTAGTACAATAGAGCAGTTGTTTAAATCATCATTGTCGATTTTTGGCACATAGGCTGTAACAGTGGTTCTGCCTAAAGTAAAGCTGTCTGATGTTTTAGGCATAATAACGTTGTAATTATTCTGGTCTATATAATCAATAAGAGCTTCCCACGAGCGTGTGGAGCTGTAGGCTTCGCTTAAAATTATATTTTCTGTTTTTACGCTTTGAAGAACAGTTTTTGCTCCACCATAGTGGTCAGAATGTGGGTGGGTTATCACCATATAATCAAGCTTATCAATGTTGTATTTTTCAAGGTAGTCAACAACAATATATCCATAATCAACCTCACCTGCATCTATAAGCATATATAAATTATCACATTCAAGCAATGTGCAGTCACCCTGACCTACATCTATTATATGTACATTTAATCCACTTGATAGTTTGTTTAATACATTTGGTGACGATTGTGTAATATTACAGCCACACAAAGCCAAAACAGCAATAATAACTGTAAATATTGTTATGATTTTAAGCTTAAATTTCATAGCTATCACTCCCTGAATTATATTTTCAACATTATAATTTTATCACTTATTATTTTTATTATCAAGCTATAAAAAAAGCCGAGCATAAGCACGGCTTTAGTAGTATAATATTGTTCGATTTAATAAATCTTATTTGCACATAGCTTCAATTTTATCAGCAGCACCC
>JAXJJE010000319.1:0-2365 GCA_036298405.1 Acutalibacteraceae bacterium | reverse complement strand
GGTCTGCCACGTCTGCCGTTGTCGATAAGTGCGTCTACAGACTCCTGTAGCATACGCTTTTCGTTTCTTATAATAATGTCTGGAGCTTCCAGTTCAAGAAGCTTTCTAAGACGGTTATTTCTGTTAATAACTCTACGATATAAATCGTTAAGGTCAGATGTTGCAAATCTACCACCGTCTAGCTGTACCATAGGACGGATATCTGGTGGAATTACTGGTACAACATCCATAATCATCCATTCAGGACGGTTACCTGAAAGTCTGAATGCCTCAACAACCTCTATTCTCTTTACAAGTCTTACCTTTTTCTGGCCACTTGCTGTTTCAAGCTCTTCTTTAAGCTCGGCAGAAAGTGCCTCAAGGTCGATTTCTGCAAGCAGCTGCTGAATAGCCTCTGCACCCATGCTTGCCTCAAAATCGTCCTCATATTTTTCACGCATTTCTCTGTATTCGCTGTCAGAAAGAATCTGCTGCTTTACAAGACCTGTACCCTCACCAGGGTTAGTTACTATATAAGACGCAAAGTAAAGCACCTTTTCTAGTAGTCTTGGTGAAATGTCAAGCATTAAGCCGATTCTTGAAGGAATACCCTTAAAGTACCAGATGTGAGAAACAGGAGCAGCAAGCTCGATGTGTCCCATTCTCTCTCTTCTTACCTTAGAGCGTGTTACCTCAACGCCACAGCGTTCACACACCTTGCCCTTGTAGCGAATTCTTTTATATTTGCCACAGTGACACTCCCAGTCCTTCTGTGGTCCGAAAATCTTTTCACAGAACAAACCGTCTGTTTCAGGCTTAAGTGTACGGTAATTTATTGTTTCTGGCTTGGTAACCTCGCCGTATGACCATTCTCTGATCTGATCAGGTGAAGCAAGTCCGATTTTTATTGATTCAAATACATTAAATTCCATTATATGCCTTACCTCCTGAATTATAACTCGTCACTGCCGTAGCCGTCACCGAAGTCTAGCAGATCTTCTGTTTCTTCCTCAGCATAACCAGATTCGTCGATCATAATATCGCCTTCCTGATCCTCGTCATACTGATAGCCATCCATATCAGTCATAACAGACTCAGAATTCATCAGATCCTCTGCTTCCTTCTTATCTGCAACTGTTGGAATATCATCATCCTCATCAAAGGTCTGTCTTAGGTCGATTTCGTTATCGTCCTTATCAAGTACACGAACATCAAGTGCAAGTGACTGAAGCTCTTTGATAAGAACCTTGAATGACTCAGGAACACCTGGTGTTGGAATGTTCTGACCCTTAACGATTGATTCATATGTCTTAACACGACCAACAACATCGTCAGACTTAACTGTAAGGATTTCTTGTAGTGTATAGGCTGCACCATAAGCCTCAAGTGCCCAAACTTCCATTTCTCCGAAACGCTGACCACCAAACTGTGCTTTACCACCAAGTGGCTGCTGTGTTACAAGTGAGTATGGACCAGTTGAACGAGCATGGATCTTATCATCAACCAGGTGATGAAGCTTCAGGTAGTACATATAGCCTACTGTTACAGGGTTATCGAACCACTCACCTGTTCTGCCGTCACGAAGCTTTGTTTTACACTGCATAGAGATACCTTCACGGTTGAAGCACTCTGTGAAGTCGATATACTTTGGTGACTCTGGTGGAGGCAGCTCGCCCAGCTTTGCCTTTTCGCTTACACCCTCATAAATCTTGAAGATGTCCTGCTCGTGTGCACCGTCGAATACAGGTGTCATAATCTTCCAGCCAAGTGCCTTAGCAGCATAACCCAAGTGAACCTCAAGTACCTGACCGATGTTCATACGAGAAGGTACGCCCAATGGGTTAAGAACGATATCAAGTGGTGTACCGTCTGGCAGGAATGGCATATCCTCCATAGGCAGAATTCTTGAAACTACACCCTTGTTACCGTGACGACCAGCCATCTTATCACCAACAGAGATTTTTCTCTTCTGTGCAAGATAACAACGCACTACCTGATTAACACCAGGCTGTAGCTCGTCGGCACTGTTTTCTCTTGTGAATACCTTAACATCTACTACAATACCACATTCACCGTGTGGTACTCTTAGAGAAGTATCTCTTACCTCTCTTGCCTTTTCGCCGAAGATAGCTCTTAGCAATCTTTCCTCTGCTGTAAGCTCTGTTTCACCCTTTGGTGTAACCTTACCAACAAGAATATCACCAGCCTTAACCTCGGCACCAATGTGAATGATACCATTCTCGTCAAGGTCTTTAAGCATATCATCGCCTACGTTTGGAATATCTCTTGTAATTTCTTCTGGGCCAAGCTTTGTATCTCTTGACTCAATCTCGTATTCCTCTATATGAATTGATGTATAAACATCATCTCTAACAATCTTTTCATT
>JAXJJE010000318.1:0-4994 GCA_036298405.1 Acutalibacteraceae bacterium | reverse complement strand
GATATTGATAAAGAATATGATAAAGACCAATGTGAATCTCTTTATAAAAGGATTCAAGCGACTAGAAAAAATCCTGAGCCAATAGGTAAAAACGAGCATACAGTTAGGCAGTATGCCTCCAATGTAAAAAAATACATAGAATTTCGCCAAAATCAAAATAGCTACGATAACAAATTCGCTTGGATACCTTTTTATGAAGAATTCGCTGATAAACTGTTGAAATATAAAAACAACAGACAAGCATTAATCTCACTAATTAAAAAGATTTATGCTGACATCGAAATGAAGTTACCTAAACTAGATTACGATGAGCCTATAGATATAGACCCATTTACTGTGTTTGGTTTATTTAACAAAGGTATAACAACAAGTAATCGAATTAAAATTAGCACTGCTTTTAAAAGTGAGTTTGGTGTCGCATCGAATGTTCCATCTGAGTTTTTAGGCGTTCCTGTTGTGAACAACTTAAGTGCCACTTTTTATTATTTTGTAGGTGACCGAGAAGAACACGATATTGATAACTTATGGGAGTTGTTTGAAATGGCTTTACAATATTCTGTTTCAAACACTAAAGAATCTAAAGAAAAAGTAATATCTGCTTATGACAAAGTGATAAAGCAAAAAGGTGCTGCTTGGAATATTACTATGGGTCTTTATTGGATAAGACCATACAGTTATATAAATTTGGATTCTTACAGTAGAAAGGCTTTTAATGCTCTAAAAATGATACCTCCTATAGATTACAATATTATACCTTTAATTAAAACTTTACCTTCTGGAAATGACTATTTTAATATCATTGATATTTGTAAAGAAGTCTTTGCGAACCACAACTTAGATTTTCCAACATTATCATATAACGCATGGGAATATAATAAACAAAACGGTAGGGAAACAGAAGAGTATACAGATACTGGTTGGTGGCCATCACTTGAATATTTCAACCCTAATATTTCAAAAGAAAACTGGAAAAAGTATATACTAGATGTTGAAAAACCTAACCATTCAACATCAATGCAAATGTTAAAGGCTATGCTAGAGCTCGGTGGTGAGGCAAGCTGTAAGAAGCTGTCTGACACATACGGAGGTACTCCTAGCAGATATGTTGGTGGTGCAGTAAATTTAGGTAAAAGAGTTAAAGAATATTTCAACTTACCTTCTTGTATTGATGATAATCAAGAACGTTATTTTCCATTCCCATTCTTCGGTAAACCTGACAATCAGAATTACATGTATAAAATAAGACCTGAGCTTTTACAAGCTCTTGAGGAAATCGATTTATCTGATATATCCTCATTTTATATTGAAGAAATTGCAGATAATATTGAGCCATATACAAAAACTGATTTTCTCAAAGATGTGTATATAACCGAAGAAAAATACGATACCTGTGTATCTAGACTGAAATATAAGAAAAATCTTATTCTTCAGGGAGCTCCTGGCGTGGGTAAAACCTATGCAGCACGCAGACTTGCTTGGTCTATCATGGGTACTAAAGATGATACCAGAATTAAATTCGTACAATTTCATCAGAGCTATTCCTACGAAGATTTTATTATGGGATACAAACCTATAGAAAATGGTTTTGAATTGCAAAAAGGTGTATTTTACAACTTCTGTATTCAGGCAAAAAAAGACCCTGATAATAAATATTTCTTCATCATTGATGAAATTAACCGTGGTAATATGAGCAAAATTTTCGGTGAACTTCTTATGCTTATCGAGAATGATTACAGAGGCGAAGAGATAACTCTTGCTTATGATAATAACACACCTTTCTGCGTGCCTAAGAATCTGTATATTATAGGTATGATGAATACAGCTGATAGAAGTCTTGCTATGATTGATTATGCATTAAGAAGACGATTCAGCTTTGTTGAAATGACTCCAGGCTTTGATTCAGAAGGCTTCAAAGGCTATCAATCTGATATTAACAACACTACATTCGATAGACTTATCGGAAGAATTAAAGCTCTTAACACTGATATTGAATCAGACCAATCATTAGGTAAAGGGTTCTGTATTGGTCATAGCTATTTTTGTAATCTTGAGGCAAACTGTGAAACCAGTATTCTAAAAGAAATTGTAGAGTACGATATAATTCCGATGTTGGAGGAATATTGGTTTGATGATGAAACAAAATCCAATAATTGGAGCAACGATTTGCGTGGTATATTCAATGAGTAATTCTAGTATTTTAATCAAAAACATCTACCATATGCTCGCATATGCGTTCAAGGTTCTTAAGCAGACTAATTACGGACAGGTTGCAACAGAAGAATTTGAAAACATACATAACCTGTTAGCAGCGATTTTATCAAAAGGTATATCTCAACAACTAAAGCAGGGTTTGTACAGAGAATATATTGATAACAGTGATGACTTAAATGTATTAAGAGGTAAGCTTAATATTACTGGCACAATCAGGAATCAAATCCAGCACAAGCGATTGTTATCCTGTGAGTTTGATGAATTATCTGAAGATAACATTTTTAATCAGATACTTAAGCTTACAGCAACTATACTTATAAAAAATCGCAGTGTTAATGCTGAATATAAGTCTGAGCTTAAAAAGTTAATGCTGTACTTTAGTAATGTTAGCTCTATAGAAGTATCTCAAATAAAATGGTCAACACTAAGGTTTCAACGAAACAATCAGAGTTATAAAATGCTTATGAATATCTGCTATCTGGTGATTGATGGCTTGCTGTTATCATCACAAGATGGCGAGTATAAAATGGCAAACTTTATAGATGACCAACATATGCACCGCCTGTATGAGAGCTTTATAAGGGAGTACTACCGTTATCATTATGGTGATATTATAAGTGTTTCTGCAGAATTTATAGATTGGAATGTACCTGAAGATTCAATCGGTATAGAGCTTTTGCCTAGAATGAAAACCGATATTACCCTTCAAAGAGGTGATAAAACGCTTATTATCGACGCTAAATATTATAGTCACACAATGCAACATCACTTTAACTCAACATCTTTTCATTCGGCAAATATGTATCAGATTTTTACTTATGTCAAAAATTTTGATAAAGGACAAACTGGCAATGTTTCTGGTATGCTTTTATACGCAAAAACTAATGAGGCTATTACACCAGACAATGAATTTATGATGGGTGGTAATAAAATATCAGTTAAAACGCTTGATCTGAATTGTGACTTTGAAATTATAAAAAAGCAATTGGATCACATTGTTAAACCTTTATTAGATTAACAATGTAGCTTAATTAAATGGTGCTCTAAATAATCTATTATAAAAAAAGCAGAGATAGTACAAATAACTCGATGTTCAAATTAATATAATAGCTGATTATGAGACGGGGCTCCATTTAGAATATATCCAATTTAACTAATAAAAAATAATTTAAAATCGAGGTGACTGAATATGCAACCAGCTTATTCTGCAGAAGATTTTATAAGCAAACTAACTAAAAAAGGGATTCGTAGTTACGATGAAATTCCAGAAGATATTCATAATAATCCCGATATTATAAAAATCACTCGTAATCTTGGGTTAAGAAAAGTAGTAAAGTGTGGTTATGATGTTATTAGCAGTGCTTTTTTTGTTGAAGAAATAATCATAGTGACTGGTTTGGGACGAGAATTATTTGAAAAAGATATTGTTAATATATTTCAAGATTTTAAATCTTACTATGAGTTTTTAAATGGGGATATTTATAATAATGCTTGTTATTTCCAATATAATTTTTCTCCAGATATTATTAAGGAATTTAATCTCGAAACAACTAAATTAAATATGCAATCTGATTTAGATTATACTATCGATGATTGTTTACCAGAATTATCTGAAAGCGAAAAAGCAAAATACCAAGAGATAGAAAGTCAGATGCCATTACGAAAAAGCTGGATAAAAAAATATAATGCTTGTACCACATACAAACAATTGTCAGCAGTAAATAAAAAGCACCAGAAATCTGAAGATAGAACCCATGAGTTGTTTTATTTATGGAATTACATTAATTATCATGGCGAAAAGTCTTTTAAAACGATTATGAATTTTGTATGTTCTGGAGAGTATCCAAGAGGTGAACTTGAAAACGCTTTAGTTTTTCTGTATGGTGCTGAACGTGTACTTGACTCATATGATTATACAGGTGATTCTCCTTCAACTAATAAAAAGCATAATGCTCAATTTAAAAATACAGTTCAAGAAATAACAAAAACAGAGGTAGAATCTAAAACCGTAAAATTTTTTGATAAACAGACTCATTATTTTTGCGTAAAAACAAAAATATATTCAGATAACTATTTAAAGATTTGTCCTGTATCAAAGCGATATAAACACTTGGTTACCAATCCAATGATTTTTCCCATAGCAGAGCTATATAAATACTTTGATACATTTGACGAATTTGCAGAATATTTAGATAACGATTTATCAGATTGTGATCTATCAAACGCAATAGATTTGAATATAGATTATTCAAAATTTAAAACCAACACTGCAACAAAACTACCAATCCATGCATTTGCAGAGTTAAAGAAACTTGTAAGCAAGAGGTTCAATAGAATAAAACAACAATTTGAAGTTGTTGTTACTTGGTATAGCATAGAAAATATTGAAGTTTATAAAAGAGAATTTACTTTTAAATATTTTTTTGATTTTATAGCTTTTTTGAAAAATGACTTATCGGAAAGTGATTTATTGTACTGTGATGGTTTACAAAATTTACTGAATTTTTCAGAAATAAAATTCACAAATGCAAGACTACGAAGTTTTGTATTTGAAAAACTAGGGATAAATCAATCAAAAAGCAAACTTCTGAATACTCATGTAGAAACATTTATCCCTTCTGCGAATAATGAGATAGAAACAACTGTTGTGCTTAAAAACAATAGGAACGAACTTTCTGAATACAAGAGCACAACAGAAGAGAAAAAAATCTATTATATAACTGATTTACATTTAATGCATAGGTTATATAATGCAAATGTGGTAACAGATGAAGACTGTATAT
>JAXJJE010000317.1:0-7606 GCA_036298405.1 Acutalibacteraceae bacterium | reverse complement strand
TTATCGAGGTGTAACTCAGTTTGGTAGAGTGCTTGGTTTGGGACCAAGATGCCGCAGGTTCAAGTCCTGTCACCTCGACCATAGAAGTCAGTAAGCATTTGTTTACTGACTTTTTTCTTTGTACAAATATAAAACCCTGTGGACTTGAACCTGTGAAGGCTGAGAGCGTTTAGAAAATGTGCCAGTGGCACATTTTTAGCGAGCAGTAGCGAACGCTTTAGCGTGAGCTGGTCGGCATGCAGTGACGAGTCAAGTCCTGTCACCTCGACCATAGAAAGTCAGTAAGCATTGGTTTACTGGCTTTTTTCTTTTTTGTAAATAATTCTAAAGCCTTGATAACACATTCGTATTTTAAAACTAATATGCAAATAACAAATGTAGAATGTAATAGTTATTTGCGTTTTTTACCAGCTATCTTTGTTCATACAAAAAGCGATATCATAGCTATGCTTTAATTCATCACACAATTTTTGACAGGCTGTTTGTAATCTGTCAAAAAAGCTTTTGAATTGTTCATCGCTCCAAGGAGATGGGTCGAGAGGAGAATCCCAATTCAGTAAAGTCTGGTACTTTTATTCTTCATTCAGAAAATAGATTTCCTTATATTAATCACATCGCTAAAAAACATATACAAATAAACTAAAATCACGCCCTTTCAAATAACGATTTATTGTTTTCTTCAACAAACTCTATTTTTTTCACTGTAAATCATTGACAATTATAACACCTCGTGATATGATGTATTACAAGGTAAGAGGTATTACAGAATAAGAGGTATCGCCAGACAAGAGGTATTACAAGAAAGGAGGTATCATATGGATATTCAACTAAAACGAGGTTTGTTAGATGTGTGTGTGCTTGCAGCAATTAAGAATGAGGCCTCATATGGATATAAAATTATAAAGGATATGAAGCCATATATCACAATTTCAGAATCAACCCTATACACTATTTTAAAACGTTTAGAAGCAGCTGATATGTTGATAGTAAGTACGATGGAACACGGTGGCAGGCTTAGAAAATATTACCACATTACCGATATTGGTAAAAATCGTATAGCAGATTTCAAAGAAGAATGGAAAGAAATTATGTCTATATACGAATTTGTAACTAGGGAGGATGTTATTTGTGAATAAACAAGAATTTCTTGAGCAATTAAAAAACGGTTTAAACGGATTACCTGAAAACGAAATTGAAGAACGATTATACTTTTACAGCGAAATGATTGATGATTATATGGAAGAGGGACTTACAGAGGAAGAGGCTATTTCTCGAATTGGTTCAATAGACGAGGTTATATCACAGATTATATCAGAAGTTCCACTTTCTAATCTGGTAAAAGAACGTGTAAAGCCTAAACGAGCTTTGCGAGTATGGGAAATTATATTTCTAATACTTGGTTCTCCTTTATGGCTTTCTCTTTTAATAACTGCATTTGCTATATTTATCTCACTTTATGTCGTTTTATGGTCAGTGATAATTTCTTTATGGGCAGTTAATCTTTCTCTTGCAGTTTCCTCGTTAGCGTGTTTAGCAGCAGTTTTTGTTTTTGTTATAGTAGGAAATCCACTTGCAGCTATCGCAATGTTTGGTGCAAGCGTTGTGCTTGCCGGAATTTCTATTTTCTTCTTCTTCGGCTGCAAGCTGGCTACAAAGGGCTGTATATTGTTAACAAAGAAAATTCTACAGGGTATTAAATATTTATTTATTAAAGGAGTATAATTTAAATGAGCAAAGCAACAAAAATAGGTCTTATTACAGCTACTATACTTGTAGTGATTGGTGCAATTATTTTTACAGGAGTGATTACTATGTTTAATTTTGATTTTTCTAAGCTAGATACTAACAACTACGAAACTAATACTTACAACATAACTGAGGCTTTTGATAACATATCAATAGATGTAAGTGTATCAGAAATTAAGTTTTTACCAGCTGATACTGAACAATGTAAAATTGTTTGCTACGAACCAGCAAAGCAAAAGCATTCTGCTACTGTTCAGAACTCAACACTTAATATCAGTGTGAACGATACCAGAAAATGGTACGAGCATATAAGCATTTCAGTTGCTTCTCCAAAACTGACTGTATATTTACCACAGGATAAATATACCTCACTGACTATCAACAATACTACTGGCTCTGTTACAATACCTCAAAACTTTACATTTGATGATATGAAAATTAAAGGTAGCACAGGTAATTTTGATTGCTTAGCGTCTTGTTCAAATCTTATAGATATTAATTTAAGCACAGGCAGAATAAAGCTTAATAACCTTAAGGCAAATAATATGACAATTGCCTGTACAACAGGTAGCGTGAACATAAACTCTGTAAACGCTGACGGTGATATTCGTATCAAAACATCAACAGGTGCTATAAAGCTTTCAGACATTAATTGTGCCAACCTAACTGCTAAATGTACAACAGGAAGCACAGTTTTAAGCAACACTATTGCTTCAGAAAATTTTGCAATTAACTCAACTACAGGTAGTGTAAAATTTGAAAGCTGTGATGCAGAAAACATAAACATTAAGACAACTACTGGTAGCGTTTCTGGAACATTGCGTAGCGATAAAATATTTATCACCGAAACCACTACAGGTAGTGTTAAGGTACCTAAAACAACTACAGGTGGTATATGCGAGGTTAAAACAACTACAGGTAGCGTTAAACTAGATATACAATAAAATAAATATACAATAAAATAAATATACAATAAAACAGCTGTATAAAAGCCGACAAGCAGAATCCCTTGCTTGTCGGCTTTTTTATTACTGATTGATTATTTACCTAATGGAATAATTGCAAGCTCCTCTACAGGAAATGTGATTTTCACAAGTCCGAATGCAGTGTATTTACCCTCCATTTTCTCAAACTCTCTTAATATCAGCTCGCTTGCTTTATAGAAAACATCTTCTTCATCTTCGCTAGTTAAAGCCACAGTGCAATGTGGCACCCAGCCATCAGGCAAGTACCAATCCCATCCCTTTGTATCAAACTCACTTAAAGCTGTATGCAAATCAGCATGAAGCTGGTACATACTTTTTGTCATAGTAGGATTTAAGAAAATTGTTTTTGTATCATTAAACATACCTACTGAGTCTAGAAAAGCTGGTATACTTGTACGCTTTTCTGCAAAGTCCTTTAACAGCTCTATACATCTGCTTTCATCAATATCATTAAAAACAGCCAATGTAATATGAGGGCGTGTTTTCCACTCTAAAAACTTAGTAGTTAAATTATTATCAGCCAGCTTTTGTGGCAGCTTTAATATTTTTTCTTCAAACTCTTTATCAAAGTATAACTCTATTGCATATCTCATTTTAATCATCTCTACTTTAACCACTTATACTAAACGACCTTTTAAAGCATATTTTGTGCTGAATAAATCTCCCCCACAGCAATGCTGTTGCCTTGTGATAACACAGTATGGAAGTGCAGTGCAAAATCTGCCAAAAGGCTTTCTGAATTTTAAATTATGTTTATTATAAGCCGATATTATTAAGAATCGGCTCTATAATAAATATAAACAAAACCTAAAACAATAGTTACAGCAAACAAATACGGCTGTAACTATTGTAAGTGATAAATTAATTATTTTGCTAATCTTTTTCTGAAAGCAATCATTGTAGCTGTTGCTGTACCCATTAACGCTAAAAGCATAGGAATATTTCTGCTATCGCCTGTTTTTGCAGCACTTTTGCCCTGTGTTGTAGAAGCCTGTGTTGGTGCTTGTGTTGAAGCCTGTGTTGCTGCTTTAGTAGGAGCCTGTGTTGAAGCCTGTGTTGGTGCCTGTGTTGGTGCCTGTGTTGCAACCTGTGTTGGTGCCTGAGTAGGAGCCTGTGTTGGTGCCTGTGTTGGTGCCTGTGTTGGTGCCTGTGTTGGAACCTCTGTTGGAACCTCTGTTGGTGCTTCTGTTGGATGTTCAAACTCGTCTTCGCTGAAGCCAAGATTCTCTCTTATATCGTTTACATCATCAACTGTTATAGCAAATGAGTCTGCCTCACCAATCATATAATGACCTGTGTAATTTTCCTTTACAACATAGCTACCATCAACATATTCACAGTCAAGTGCTGGATAATGCTTATTGAAAAATGTTGTAAGCTTGTCAGCCAATTCTTCAGCTGGAATACCATCTCTGTCTAACAATTGATTGCCTAGATAATCCATCTCACGTTCATCTTCTGGTAACATAGGCTGATCGCCAATACATCTTACTTCACAATCACCTTTCTCGCATGGCAGAGTGATTGTTAGTGGATTATCAATTTCTACAATATCAAGATTTCTTACAATATAAATAGCGTAGCCATCGTACTTTTTTGCCATAAAACTAGGAGTTGTCTCTACAACAGGCTCGTCTATACCATTATCCTCAATTGATACGTCGTACATTTCATTAATATCTTCTACAACCAGCTTACTGTCTGTTGGAATCAAACCAGATACGCTTACACCTGTTTTTTTATCAACAAGAGTCTGCTGTACTAATTTGCCTTCACCCTTTACTAAAGGATAATCACAGATAACATAGGTACCACTACCCTTCATCTGTACCTTATAATAGCCATCTACATATTCAGCCTCAAGCTGTACCAATTCGTCTCTTTCATAGTCTGAAAAAACTACATAACAGCCCTCTTTGTCGTATGGAATATATGCTGTAACAGGCGTTTTTGACAAATCTGCTCTTTCTGAACCTTCTTCATCTACATATACTTCAATATCAAGAATTTTCTCGTACACATCTGTTTTTGGCATAAAATGGTCGTAAGCAGTAAAAATATAAGTATTAAATTCATTCAATTTTAAACTATCACTTTCTAGCTTAACCCCAGAACTCTTAGATGTGTATACATTTGCTTTAGACTTTGCTGTAGCTACTGTTGTTTTTCCGTCTGTAGCTGTATCTGCTGCAAATGTGCTTACAGCACTCATACTTGTTACTAGCATAGTAGCCATAATAATTGTTAATACTTTCTTCCCTAATCTCTTAAACATAAAATTAACCTCCTGAAATGTTTGATGTTTGGTGTTTCAAATTTCAACAACACGATTATATTCTGCAAACGCATCAAAGTCAATAGGTTTTGGCAAAGTTTGTATTAATTGTATTACTTCGATTAGTACAATGCCTTTTTTTGTTTATTTTTTACTAATAGCTAATACCAGCACCTTTTAAAAAACTTATTCACTTTTTTATACTGAACACATTTAGTTTTGATTTTCTTATTTTAGATTTACCCCAACTATTGACATAGAGTCTTAAAACAAACAAAAACGCACTATGTAAAAGCTACACAGTGCGTTTTATGTTTGTTTGTATTTTATTATTTTACAATTTTTAGTGAAATATCAAACGCCTTTACAGAGTGAGTCAGAGCACCTATTGAAATAATGTCTACTCCACTTTCTGCAACAGCACGAATTGTGTCACTTGTAATGCCACCAGACGCCTCTAAAAGTGCTCTGCCATCTGTAATTTTTACAGCCTCAGCCATAAGCTCCGGACTCATATTGTCAAGCATAATAACATCTACATTTGCGTCAATAGCCTCTTTAAGCTCGTCAAGATTACGAACCTCTACCTCGATTTTGGTCATATGACCAAGCTTTGATTTTAGCTTAGCTACAGCATTTGTAATGCCACCACCTGCGTCTATGTGATTATCCTTTAGCATAGCTGCGTCTGACAGATTGTAACGGTGATTTCTGCCACCACCTACTGTTACAGCGTATTTCTGTATTGGTCGCATACCTGGCAGAGTTTTTCTTGTGTCGGCAATAGAAGCATTTGTACCCTCTACAAGCTCTACACAGCGAGCTGTTTCGGTAGCAATGCCACTAAGGTGCTGTAAAAGATTAAGTGCTGTACGCTCACCCTTTAAAAGTGTGCGTGTTTTACAGCTTACTGTTGCAATAATATCACCCTCGTTTACCTTTTCGCCATCTTTTATAAATACTTCATATTTAAAATCTGGCTGTAAAAGCTCAAAAACTCTTAAAGCAATGTCTATACCACATAGCACACCACTTGCCTTAGCTAAAAACTTAGCCTCTCCCTCTTGCTCTGGTGGGATAAGATAATCTGTAGTTGTGTCAAGGTAGTTTATATCCTCAAGTAACGCTGTTTTTATAAGATTGTCTATATATATCTGATTAACCATATCAGTAATCCTCCTGATGTTTTTCTGTTACCTCCAGCATTATTTCCTGTGCTACTGTTGCAAGGCTTTTTGCTTCTATGTAATCGCTGGTAAGCTTATAATCGTTAGTTTCAAGGTCTGTTAAAATTTCGTTAAAGCGTTTAAAGCTTGCTTCAAATTTTTCTGGCTTTTTAAGAACAAAGTAAGCGTCCTGCAAAGTGCTTCTTATTTCTGTTCTTATGCCCTTTGGCAAAGGCAATGTACCCATATTATAGCTTGGTTTATCACCAGATACAGCTTTTTTGTTGCCAGCCTTTATATCCTGCATAATATCAAGTGCAGCTCGTCTTGAAAAAACAAGTGCTTCAAGCAAACTATTACTTGCTAGTCTGTTTGCACCGTGTACACCTGTGTGAGAACATTCGCCTGCAGCATATAGCCTGTCTATAGATGTTTTACCGTTAAGGTCAACATCTATACCACCCATAAGATAATGCTGACAAGGGAAAACAGGTATTCTCTGCTTTGTTATGTCAACACCCTCAGCAAGGCAGTTTTCGTATATCATAGGGAATCTCTCTTTTACAAACTCTTCACCCTTATGTGTTATATCAAGGTAAAAGCTTTCGCTTTTTGTGCGTAGTGCCTCTTTTACGATAGCCTCACTTACAACATCTCGTGGTGCCAGCTCTCCCCTGCTGTCGTAATTATGTGCAAAGCGTTCGCCATAGCAATTAAGCAGTACAGCACCCTCACCTCGTACTGCCTCACTTATCAAAAAGCGTTCACGGTCTTTATCAGCTGCAAATGCAGTAGGGTGAAACTGTATTCTGTCAAGGTGCATAATTTTAGCACCTAATCTTCTTGCAAAGGCTATTCCGTCACCGGTTGCTATAGCACTGTTTGTGGTGTATTTATATACTCTACCTATACCACCTGTAGCTAAAATACAGTAGCTACAGGATATAGTTGAAATATCGCCATCTTTTAAAATTCCTATGTAAAAACCATTTTCAGCCTTATCCACCGAGAACACCATAGTATCCTCAACAAGGTCAATATTCTCTTTTGCTTTTACAATTTCAATCAGCTTGTCAGTTACAGCCTTACCAGTAAAATCCTTGTGATGTACAATTCTGTGTCTGCTATGGCCAGCTTCAAGTGTCATAAGCATATCGCCATTGTCATCAAGGTCAAAATCAACACCAAGCTTACGCAGATTACGAACATCATCAGGGCCTTCTGTAATTATTATTTTTTTAGATGCTGCAATAAGGGCTCCTTCAAGTATACTTATGCTACCATCTGCTATTTTGGTAATTGCTTTAGGAAAAATTTTAATTAAAATTTTTGTTTCCTCAAATCAGACTGCGGGAAGATAAAAGAAAGGAGTAAGGCGGAAGAATTGCCTAAATTGCAAAAGGTATGATTTTAGCAATTGATATAGGTAATAC
>JAXJJE010000316.1:0-7241 GCA_036298405.1 Acutalibacteraceae bacterium | reverse complement strand
GGTGTTGGTGCAAGACATTTTTTATTTTTACACATTCCTGCCTTTTCCTGAATTTTACATGATGGCTGACGGAAGTTAGCAGTAGGACCACCAACATCGTGAATATAGCCCTTGAAGCGTGGATTTTTTGTGAGCGATACAGCCTCGTTAATAACAGACTCTTCGCTTCGTGTGGTGATAACTCTGCCCTGATGAAATGCTATTGAGCAGAAATTACACGCACCAAAGCAACCACGGTTATGAGTTATTGAAAATTCAACCTCCTGAATATCTGGTACACCACCCAGAGCTTCGTATGATGGATGATACATTCTTTCGTAGGGTAATGAATATACCCAATCAAGCTCACTTTGTGTAAGTGGTGGCATTGGTTGATTTTGCACCAATATATATTTACCGTGGCGTTGTATAATCTTTTTACCACGCACAGCGTCCTGTTCTTCCATTTGCTTACGGCAGGCTACTGCGTACTCCTTTTTATTTTCCTTTACAATTTCATAGCTTGCACATTCTGAGGCAGCCATTGGTACATAATCCTGTGTTTTAACAGCATAGCAAATACCACGGATATCGTGCAAATCCTCTACTGTACCACCGTTGTTCAGAATATCTGCAATCTGTATTGTTTGGTTTTCTCCCATTCCATAGGTAAGAATATCTGCCTTACTATCGAATAAAATCGAAGGACGAACTGCGTCATCCCAATAATCATAGTGTGCAAATCTTCTTAGAGAAGCCTCTAGTCCACCTATAATAACAGGAGAATCGGGATAAATTTCTTTTATAATATTTGAATATACAATTACAGCTCTGTCTGGACGATTGCCAGCCTTACCACCTGCTGTGTAAGCGTCGTCGCTACGCTTTTTCTTTGCAGCTGTATAATGAGCAACCATACTGTCTATATTGCCAGATGTAACCATAAAGCCTAGTCTTGGCTTGCCAAAACGCTTAAAATCGTTTGCGTTATGCCAATCTGGCTGTGATAAAATAGCTACTCTGTAGCCCTTAGCCTCCAGCACTCGTGACAATATACTTATACCAAAGCTTGGGTGGTCAACATAGGAATCGCCTGTAATAAATACAAAGTCTACATAATCCCAGCCACGGTTATTCATTTCTTCTTTGGTTATAGGTAAAAAAGACATTGCTTTACCTCCTTTATACGATAAATCTATATATGTCTATGGTTTAACCAACAATCGTAATAGGTCTGATTGTTGGTTAATGGGTTTAGTTTAAATATTCCTTTTCTCTGCTCTCTTACTGGATAATTACCACCTGATACATAATGAATACAGCTGTAATCTACCTGATTATCTGAGTTATATGAATATGTTTCGTAAACAATCTGACTTCCTTGTACCATATATTCTGCAACAACAGAATTATCCTCAAACTTAGTAGCGTATACATATGTAGGATAAAATCCACCATTAGCTGAAAAAGGAAATAAATACCTTGTATTTTCAAGCCAATGCACCTGAAATACACAATCTATTCTGCCATTACCATAAGTTTCAATCTGAATAAGCTCTACATTTTCATCTTTGATAAGCTTATGATAATTTTTGATATTGGCTCTGATTTTATCAGACTCCTTAATCCCTTTTTCATTTCTTACCAGACAATCAGAATAACCCTGTTTGTAGCCCACAAACGATGTTTTCTTTGTTGGCATATAAGAAACCATACATTTTGTAATATCAATTTCACGAAACTCTATTTGATTACGAAGCTTTTCTACATCATTTATCAAGGTATCTAAAAAGTCGAAATCTATCATAATATATCTCCAATTATTAGTTCTTATAATAAAAATGCTTTATATTAATAATCAATCAATTGAAATCAGTCATTTTACAAAGAACGATAAAACGGTTTCTGATTCATTGAGATGTGTTTTACGAGGATTGTATTTTGCACACACTTTATTCCACAGGGTCTTAGCTGGCATATTAGCTTCATTATATTTAACTTCCCAATATCCCTTATATTGATTAAAAATCATTTCTACTGCTTCTTTTGCAATATGCTTTTTGCGATACGCAGGGAAAACTGTGAACTCAGCTAACACATAGTCAGGTTTTTCATCAAGATAAGAATATGGATTTATCATTACAAAACCTGCTAAATGATTATCAAAGTAAATAAACATAGCTTTTCTCTGAGTTTCTGTAAAATAAGCATCAAAATGCCCGTAATGGTAGTTTCCTTTCTCATCCATTTCATCATCATAGTAATTAGTCATTTCGTAAAGGTACTTTTGATGAATATTCCAGAAAAGCTCTCTGTCTTCTGGTTTGATATCTACCAATTCTACCATAGTGTACCTCCTCAAGTTCAGGTAATTTACTCAATTTAAATTATAAAGCATTATTCACTCATATTATTTTTACGCTCGAGCCATTGCTGGTAGGTTAATAGTACCTCTCTTGATTTAGAGCCTACATGAGGGCCTACTATACCCATCTGCTCCATTTCGTCTATTAGTCTGCCTGCACGGGCATAGCCCAAACGTAGTCTTCTTTGTAATAAAGAGGTTGAAGCCTGTCCGTTTTCTACTACTAGCTTTATAGCCTCTTCCATCATCGAATCATCACTAAAGCTACCACTCATATCCTCTGAGGAATCCTTATCCTTACCCTTTGTAAGCTCAAGCTCGGTAATCTTTTCGATTTCCTCTTCAATTTCAACATTATACTGTGATGAGTGGTCCTTTTTGATATATGATGTTACATTTTCTATTTCGGAGTCGGACGCATAGCAGCCCTGTACTCGTGTTGGCTTTGGAGCTCCTATTGGTGCAAACAGCATATCACCCTTACCTATCAGCTTTTCTGCACCACCTACATCAAGTATAGTACGGGAATCAAGCTGTGATGATACCTTCAGCGAAATTCGGCTTGGGATATTGGCTTTGATTACACCTGTAATTACATTTACTGTTGGTCGCTGTGTAGCTACAATCAGGTGCATACCTGCTGCTCTTGCCTTTTGTGCAAGTCGGCAGATTGAGTCTTCTACCTCATTTGGTGCTGTCATCATCAAGTCTGCAAACTCGTCTATTGCAATGACTATGCTTTCCATTTTTTTATCTGGTACAGGTATTCCCTCTTCATTTACAAGTGGCTCTTCCTCTAGCTCCTCTGGTGTTCTTTCTGCACGAATCTTATTGTATGAATCCACCATTGTGTTATATCCACCAATATCTCTTACGCCAAAGGTAGAAAATAGCTTATAACGGTTTTCCATTTCGTTTACAGCCCAGTTTAAAGCACCAGCAGCCTTTTTAGGGTCGGTTACTACTGGAATAAGCAAATGTGGAATACCTTTATATTTTGAAAATTCTACCATTTTAGGGTCTATTAATAGAAGCTTTACTTCATCTGGTGTTGCCTTATAAAGCAAGCTTATAAGAATTGAGTTTACACATACAGACTTACCAGAACCAGTTGTACCAGCAATAAGCAGATGTGGCATTTTTGCAAGATCGGTAACAATTGTATTACCTGAAATATCCTTACCAAGAACAACAGACAGCTTGCTTTTTGCTTTTTTAAATTCAGATGATCCAATAAGCTCTCGCATTGTAACCATAGTAATTACCTTGTTTGGTACCTCTATACCAACTGCTGCCTTGCCAGGTATTGGAGCTTCTATACGCACACCACTGCTGGCTAGGTTTAGCGATATATCGTCAGCAAGGTTTGTTATCTTACTGATTTTTACACCTGGTGCTGGCTGAACCTCGAACCTTGTTACTGACGGGCCACGACAAATATTTATAATATTCGCATTAACACCAAAGCTTTTTAGTGTAGACTCCAGCTTAGCACCATTACGATTAAGTTCCTCGGTTGCTCTTTGATTATTCTCTTTACTTGATGAAGGATATAAAAGATCGAGTGGTGGGTAATTGTATGCACTTTCGATATTATCCTGATTTTCACTTACCTGCTTTGAAATTTCTGCCTCTGCTTGCTCAAGCTCTTTCTTTTTACTTTTTTTACCCTTTGCAGGCTCTTCTTCATTATCTGAATTTATAAGCTTATCAAGCAGACTTTTCTTTTTATCGCCGTGGGCTTCGTTTTGTGTATCATCAGTTTGAAAATCATCAAAATAATCATCATAGTCAAAATTTTCTTTCTTTTCTTTTTCTGACTTTATAGCCTCAAAGCTTTCTGAAAATGAGTTTAAATCTATGTAATCTTCACCTGTGCTATTGCTATTCTTAGTATTATCAACGTCATTATCGTTGCTGACGTTTTTAGGTTTATTGGCTTTAATATCCTTATTATCATCTTTACGATTATTTCGTCCCTTTATAAAAGATGGTAAGCTTTGCATATTTGTAGATTTACTTGCATTTTCAGTAAATTCACACTGCTGTATGCTGGTTTTTATTATATTAAACAGCTTTGCAAAAAGATTGTAAATATCCTTTACTGTTATCCCGAACAAAAACATTAAATCTATCATCAATAAAATAACACATAAAAATTCAGCAGCTGTAAAGCCAAACAAAACAGCTATTGGATAACCTAGCAAGCCACCCAATATACCAGCTGCCGAGCCATTTGTAAAGCCCATTGAAGCATTCTGGTACAGCTGACCAAGCCTTGTAAAGTAATCTATATCTATCATCTTTTTTGTGCTGCCAAAAAGGAACACACAGTTTGCAAGCAAAATTACAGCAATTACAGCAAATACAATTTTGCCTATATTTTTACCGGTAAGCTGCTTTTCTTTAGCCGAAAGAATTCCTATGTACATTAAAATTGCTGGTATTGCAAGTGAAAAAACACCAAACATACCCTTGAAAAAATTATGTATTATAGTCCATACATTTTCACCAGGGTATAGCACAAAAATTAACATCACAAGTGCACTACCTATAAGAATTATAGCCTTAGCCTGCGATGAAAGCTTTGGCTCGGCTTTTTCTTTTTTATTTTCTCGTTTCTTTTTTGGTTCTTTATTTTCTTTATTCTCTTTATTTTCTTTATCTTTTGTTTCTTTTTCTTTCTCTGCCATTTTTATCTCCTGTTAAATATGCAGCTTTATAATACTGCTACTACATCATTCAATTATAATACACTTATAGCATTGTTTTTGTTGTAAAAACAACTTATATTATCACATAAAAGTAAGTACTTCACCTGTAAAAATATTAGAGCCTGTTGCAAGCTCGATAAGACTTATAATTATTATAACAGCACCAACAATTGCTGTATAAATTGAGAATATGTACATTCTGTCTTTTTGAAGCATCCATCTGAAAAGCATTATTGCAATAAAGCCTGTTATAGCAGAGGTAATTACACCTGCTATAACAGCAGGAACCATTGCACCAGTAACAGCACCAGCACTTGCTGCGTCTTTATATTCAAGTATAGCAGCAGCTAATACTGAAGGTACCCCTAATACAAAAGAGTAATCAAGTGCTCTTTGTTTGTTTATGCCTCTCATTTCACCTACAGCAAGTGTAGAGCCAGAACGTGAAATACCAGGGAATATAGCAGCAAACATTTGAGCAACACCTATACTAAGTGCATCTATAACATTCAGGTGATGTCTGCCTAAACCATCTTTTCTTACTATTCCTCTTGCTTTAAATCGTTTTTCTGTCATTTTGTTAGCCTTTGAGCCTAATGTAAGCAATATGCTTGTAGTGATAAGCGATAAACCGGTTACTATCAGATATCCACTATGACCAGACCAGATTTCTGCAACATCCATTGCGTTAAGTCCTTTACTGAATGGTAGTGGCATAAACAGTAAAAATAATGGCAACAAACCGATTATAAGCATTACAACCAAGTTCTGATCCTCGTTCATTTTATTCCAGCTATATTTTCTTGCTACTATATCCTTAACCATATCAACACAGGCAACAATAAGTCTGCCTATAAGCTTGTGATAAACTGCAATAACAGCAAGTAATGTACCCAAATGCAGCATAACGTTAAAGAACAGATTACCCTGCTGTACACCTAAAATGTGCTGTGATATAGCAAGATGTCCACTGCTGGAAACAGGCAGAAATTCAGTTAACCCCTGAACTATGCCTTGAACTATAGCTTCAAAAATAATCATATGTAAATCCTCCTTAGTAAAGCAATTAATAAATACTCTTTATGTTATGTATAAACAGAATTTGCACAGTGGTAATGCACAAATTCTGAATATTATATCGGTATGCGATATATATAGTGTGTTCAGCTATTAATTTATTCTATTTAGTCTTTTTATTTTTTGTGGGTTGTTTTTTTGCTTCGATCATTTTATATAGACAATCAATAGCATCTCTGACAGTGCCTACATCATCTATAAGCCCCTCTTCCACTGCCTCTTCTCCCTCTAGTATAGTACCTACATCAAGAACAAGCTCCTGAGTATTCATAGCAAGCTCGTTATATCTTCTGTGTGGAATATTAGAATTACTGCTGACGAAGGTTGTTATTCGCTCTTGCATTTTTCTGAAGTATTCAAAGGTTTGTGGCACACCAAGAGTTAATCCATTGGAGCGTACAGGATGAACCGTCATTGACGCTGAACGAGCAATAAAGGAATGCTTTGCAGCAACAGCAAGTGGAATACCTATTGAGTGACCTCCACCAAGCACAATAGATACTGTAGGCTTTTGCATACCTGCAAGCACCTCTGCTATAGCTAAGCCTGCCTCTACATCTCCACCTGCTGTGTTAAGAAGTATAAGCACACCATCTATGTCTTTATTTTCTTCTATAGCAACAAGCTGGGGAATAACGTGCTCGTACTTTGTGGTTTTATTTTGTGGTGGCAAAACATTGTGACCTTCTATCTGACCTATTACTGTTAAGCAATGTATTACATAACCACCTGATACAATTATAGAGCCACATTCCTTTATCTGGTCTAATGTGTCATTGCTTATAGGGGTATCCTCTTGTGAAAAATCCTCTTGCTCGTCAGTGTCAAGATTATTTTTTGCTTTAGAATTAGTGCTGTTTGATTTTTTGCTTCCCAATATTATGCACCTCCTGAAAAACATTGTTTTCCAAAAGGTCAAAATTATACATTTTAATTATATCATCTAACATTTTATAAAGCAATAACGATTTTTGTTATGATAAAATAAAAAAATTTCCACACCATAGGTAAAAGAATATGTATAATTTACATTTAATAAAAAAGCTTAGATATAACAAAATTATAGTACAACATCAATTTAATAAATAACCCGATAGATTAAGGCG
>JAXJJE010000315.1:0-6743 GCA_036298405.1 Acutalibacteraceae bacterium | reverse complement strand
CTTCGTTACTAATTCCTTCAAGATGCTGTGTGTAAATTCTTACGTTACGCTTTTGCAGCTCAATTTTGTATTCAGTAGGAGATTTAGTAATTTGCTTATCCTTTTTAGGTATGTAAATGGTTTCTCCCTGAATATATTTTTGTATTTCTTCAACCAAATTCTGAGGAAGTATCTCGTTAGCATTTTTATATTTCATACATCTACCTCAAGCATTAAATAATTATGTTTTATCAAAACATCAGATCCTGACTGCAATATTATTATAGCATTGGTTTATAAGGGAATTTGTTTATGTTCTTTTCTAAATAAAACATAAACAGTAAGCTTGACTGAATATATAACTAATTCAGTCAAGCTGTAACCAGAAAATATGTCTTATGATGGTATACCATTAACAGCAAAATAAATAATCATAGAAATTATTTCTACAGTAAAAACAACACCAGCAATAATACCAATTATTTTAAGAACACTTTTAGCCTTTGCTTTATTTTCGCTGGTCAACACCTTTTCGTTAAGCACGCTTGCTAGCTCTGATTTTCTGGGCTCATCAGCCCGCTGTGGCTCCTCTTCTTTTCCTTTTACAAGGTTGTCAAGTGACACATCAAATAAATCACTTATAGCAACTAGCTTTTCCATATCTGGTGTAGAGTCACCTATCTCCCATTTTGAGATAGTCTGTCGTGACACATTAAGTCTGTTTGCAAGCTCCTCCTGAGAAAAGCCTTTTTGTTTTCTTAATTGATATAATCTATTGTTAAAATCCATTTTATTTTTCTCCCTTTCGATAAATTTTTACTAAAATTATTGTAGCTATTCCTAATACAACGGTAGTAATAATACTTGCCTCTAATCCGTAGGCTCCACCACTAATAATAGTTTCTGCGTTAACTGTAAAGCTCATAGGAGCATTTGGGTTGCTATTGCTACCACTTACTGATAATCCCATAACTCCGTTTAGCAAGAAATTCCATACACAGTGTAGGCCACATACAATGTAAATATTTGCACGTAGCATATACAGCAAAGAAAAAACAATTGATACAAGATAAAGGTTTATTATGCCTATAATTACAAATTCTGTTTCAGCGTCAAGAATTGATAGCAGATGTGGAACTGCAAAGGCTGTTGAGTTGGCAAAAATAGCAATAGGTAAAGATGTTCGTTTATTAAGTGAGGTTAATAGAAATCCTCTTGACATAACCTCTTCTGCTGCACTCTGAATAAAGAACGCTATAAGCAAAGGTAGCAGGTATCCTATATTAATTGATGTAATACCGTTAAAGCTGAATACTCCTATAGCACAGCATACAACAGCTATTACCCCAAGTAGCAGAACAGCTAATCCAGCACCAATTACATAATCAAAAACCTTTTTATTAAAACCAAGTGACTTAATACCTCTTTTTTCAACAAGCTTACAATATAGTAATGCTACTATAAAAAATATTGCAAAGCCATAATAAGTTAACAGCTGAGCTATGTAGCCTGTTGGCATATCTCCGTTAAGTGGGTTATAACCCCTTGCCATTAAGCCACCAATTACAACTGCCTCACCAGCGACTGCTGACACTCCGTAAATCAAAAAGAACGCAAGCAGCTTTTTGATAACATATAATGCAGCAGGCATTTCCTGTGTGTTGTTTAACGGGCTGATGTTTTTCATAATTTTTTTGATTTTCATAAAAATCTCTCCTTAAAACTTTTTATCAGGTTTCCCTGTGATGAGTTTATTATAGGATTTATAGGTAAAAAACACCACCAATTTTGCCTTGCAATCTGTCAACCAACGCTGACAATTGTGTAAAAAAGCGTTGCAAACGGCGTAAGCATGCGATTTTTTGAAAATCCAGGGTAATTTTATGCCTTGATTCTGATTTTACTTACTTCTGAGCTTTTTCACAATACTGCATATCTGATTAATCACATATTTAATCAGATTCATAAGCAGCATATATGCAACGACTGCAAGAAGAAAAGCATAAATTATTAACGACCCGTTACACCAACCCTGACAGATTGTTTTTTCGTATTGAATAAATATAACCAGAAATACAGCAGACAATATTATCTGTATCACAAACAGGTACCATCTGATGTACTTTCTTGTTTTACACAATCGCAATAAGTAATAAACGGCCAGAAACATTGTTGCCACCGACATCCAGAAGAATGCGTATTCAATGCCTAAATATACACCAAGGGTAAATATAACCCAGAAAACAACTAACTCTTTGCCTTTAAAATCAAAGCTGAACTTTTTCAAGAAGAAGGCAAACAGAATTATTACAGCTATACTACCAGCTATAATTCCAACCTCTATCATATCTTACCTCTCAGACTAATTTATTTTCTATCCATTCTGATGAAACAGGCAGCTCTCCTGTTTCTTTGAATTTTGCTGAAATCTCGCACCATTCATCAATAAGGCTTCTCAGCTCTTTTGTGTCAACCTCACACTTGTATGGCTCTTCGTTATCATCGAACAAATCATACACGTTGGTTGTGTCTGGTGTAATCTCTACATCGCAGATATTCCCTGAAAAAGAGTTTGATTCACATTCGCCGGATAGCACCTTATCGAACTGCTCTTTTACCCACGCTTCAAAATTATGTACCTCTGAAACAAGAAAAACCGATAATAAGCCATACCTGCTGTTATCGTCAAACTCTATTGTCAGCATTTTCTTGTCATAAGCAAGTGGAGCTATACTATATTTTCTTTTCAACATGAGTAACCACTCCAGATAAATTTAATAAGTTTCAAAAAAAGCAGATCGTTTATAACGGTCTGCTTTTTTATAGGTTGTATTTAGCTTTGAATATCGCCTTGCTAAACAAGCATATCAGCTTACCTTAAATTTATTCAGCGTCTGTTGTGCTGTCTGTAGCGATATTTATATCATCAAAAATAGTGTTATCTGCTGTATTCTCTTCCTCTGGCTCCTCAACAGGCTCTACATATGTGCCATTCATAATACTGTCAAAGGTTTCACCGTTCATCTTCTCGTGTTTCATCAGATACTGTGCAACGCTGTGAAGCTGTGGCATATACTCTGTAAGGATATCCTTGATTCTGTCGTAAGCCTCTGTGATAATTCTGTGTACCTCTCTGTCGATTTCTGCAGAAGTAGCGTCAGAGAAATCCTTTGCATGACCCATATCTCTGCCGATGAATACCTCCTGACCACCAGCATAATTGATTGGACCTACAACATCACTCATACCATAGCGTGTTACCATTGCTCTTGCTGTTTCGGTAGCCTTTTCGATATCGTTAGAAGCACCTGTAGAAATATCGTCAAGCACTAAAGCCTCAGCTGCTCTACCACCTAAGCATACTACGATATCCTCTTCCATAGAACGCTTTGATTTATAGCTTCTGTCCTCTGATGGCTGTGGCATTGTGTAACCACCTGCCATTCCTCTTGGAATAATTGAAATTTCGTGAACAGGGTCTTGAGTTGGACAAGCATAAAAAGCAATAGCATGACCAGCCTCGTGATATGCTGTAAGCTTCTTCTCTTTTTCGGACATAACCTTTGATTTTTTCTCTGAGCCAACAACAACCTTCATCATTGCATCCTGAATTTCTTGCATTGTAATTGCCTTTAGGTCTTTTCTTACTGCCAAAAGTGCTGCCTCGTTTAGTAGGTTTTCAAGGTCTGCACCAGTAAAGCCTGCTGTTGTGCCAGCAATTACATTTAGCTTTACATCAGGAGCAAGTGGCTTATCCTTTGCGTGTACCTTCAGAATCTGCTCTCTACCCTTAATGTCTGGATAATTTACAACAACCTGTCTGTCAAATCTACCTGGACGCATTAAAGCAGGATCCAATACATCTGGACGGTTAGTTGCGGCAATCATAATGATACCCTCGTTAATGCCAAAGCCGTCCATTTCTACAAGAAGCTGGTTAAGTGTTTGCTCACGCTCGTCGTTACCACCACCAACACCAGCACCACGCTGACGACCTACAGCATCTATTTCATCTATAAATACTATACAAGGACTGTTTTTCTTTGCCTGTTCGAATAAATCTCTTACTCTTGAAGCACCGACACCAACGAACATCTCAACAAAATCTGAACCAGAAATTGAGAAGAATGGTACACCTGCTTCACCTGCAACAGCTCTTGCAAGCAGAGTTTTACCAGTACCTGGAGGACCAACAAGCAGCACACCCTTTGGTATTCTTGCACCTAATGCACTGAACTTACTGCTATCCTTAAGGAAAAGTACGATTTCCTCAAGGTCTTCCTTCTCTTCGTCGGCACCTGCTACATCGTCAAATGTAGTTTTACGCTTTTCGTCGTTAAGATTTTTAAGCTTAGCCTTGCCAAAGCCGAAGGTTTTTGTTGGGTCACCCATACCACCAGACATTTTTCTCAGAATAAATACCCATACCACTACAAGTATAACAACCATAACAAGCATTGGGATAGTTTCCCACAGCCAGCTGTTGTCGGAAGCCTTGTTGTAGTTATACACCATTGGTGCGTCAGGATATTTTTCGTTATATGCATCAATAAGGTTTACACCCTTACTGCCACCTACCTGACCTGTGATTGTATTCCAGAATACACCAACATCAGGTACTGTGTAGGTTATAATAGCACCGTTAGTTTTATCACCATTTTTTGTAAGGTTACCTAAGCCCTTTGGCTCGGTTGGTTTTTCAGCAGGCTTTTGTGCTGGCTTTTCTGTTGCTTTATTATTTTCTTCACCATTTAAAGCAATAGATAGCAAGCCCTGACTTTTTTCGTTATATACAAAGTTGTTCTCTATATCTGCGTCTGCTCTCAGCTGAAGCTCCAGCTTGCCTGTGCCTAAATCAAGGTTAAACGCCTTAACCTCTAAACGCTCAAAATACCCTATAATATCAGAATAAAGATAACGCTCTTTTGGCTTTGTACCAAGCATAGAGGCGAATAAAACTATTGCCAGAGCAAATGCACCAAACAGAATTAAAAATTTGCCTAAACCAGACTTTTTCTTGTCATTTTTATTCAACCGATTTCACTCCTTAATTACTTATATATTATTTACTAAGCTGTAAAGAAATTTCAAAAAAGCTTATGAGTAAACTTCTTCCTTAAGAATACCAATAAATGGTAAATTACGGTATTTTTCAGCGTAATCAAGACCATATCCTGCAATGAATTCATTAGGAATATCTGCACCTATGTAATCAACCTTAATATCCTTTTTTCTTCTTTCTGGCTTATTAATAAGAGTACATAGTGTTACACTGTTTGCACCCTTATTTTTAAGGTGATTTACAATAAAGCTTAATGTTATACCACTATCGATAATATCCTCAACGATAATAACATCTTTGCCAAGCACAGGTTCTGATATATCTTTAAGTATATTAACTCTTCCGAGTGACTCTGTGCCAGAGCCATAGCTTGAAACTGCCATAAAGTCCAATTCACATGGTAAATCAATTTTTCTTACAAGGTCAGCCATAAAAATAAAGCTACCCTTTAATAAACCAAGCACCAGTATATTTTTGCCTTTAAAATCCTTTGTAATTCTTTGACCCATATCATCAACCATAGCGTCTATCTGGTCTTTTGTAAAAAGAATTTCTTTAAAGTCATTTATTACAGCATTACCCTCCATAGTAATTCCTCCGTTTTATTTTTATTCAACAGCCCTTATAATCGCCACATTTTTTGTTTTTTCTGTTACAGCACAATCCTGTGCTACACCAAAGCCACTAACCCACAAAACTCTGTTTTCGCTTGCGATAACAGGTAGCAAGCTACGCTTTTCGGCAGGTATCCTTGCCTCTATAAACAGCTTTTTCAGCGTTTTTGTTATACCTCTGCCATAAGGTTTAAAGGTATCCTTTGGCATACGGGTACGAATTTGTGTATCACATGGTATTATATCATAATCAACGGCATTTTTTACTAATAAATTATGAATTTTAACAATTTCGTCAAATCCTTGCTTCGTGATTATTTCTACCGTTATTTTTTGGTTATTTATGACAAATTCATTCTTTTCTTTAAAAAGAAGAATCTCATTTTCTGTCTTATTATTCTGAGAATTTTTATATACTCTGAATACACCCTGATTAGAAACTGCTGTAAACTCATTGCTAAGCTGTACTGCACCGTGTTTATCCCTGATTATATTACATATAAGGCTTATATGCTTTTCCTGATAATTGGTACAGCCTACGCTTTGTAAGATATTGATTACAGCCTGCTTGACAACTGCGATATCCTCACACAGCAGTCTTTCGCAGGAATAGCCATTTTTTACTTTTGAGCTGTGCAAAAGCTTATTGGCAGCAGAATTCAGTGTACCCAGCTGCTCGCTTACAATCTGAGAAAGTCTTGAAAAAGCCTGTTCAAAGGTAGGGTTAATATCCTTCAGCACAGGCACTACATTATTTCTTATTTTATTTCTGCTATAGTCATCTGTAAGATTAGATGAGTCTGTTATATAGCTTATATTATTTTCGTTGCAATAGGCTTCTACCTGCTGTCTTGTGATATCTATAATAGGGCGAATAATATTCCCTCTGACTTTAGGAATACCAACTAAACCCTTTAAGCCACTACCTCTTACCATATTGAATAATATTGTTTCGGCATTATCTGACAAAGTATGAGCTGTTGCGATTTTTCCGTTTTCTGCACAAAGCTGGCTAAAAAATTCATACCTTATTCTTCTGCCACATTCCTCACTGCCTTCACCTGTGTTTGCAGAAATCTCATTAATAT
>JAXJJE010000314.1:0-2528 GCA_036298405.1 Acutalibacteraceae bacterium | reverse complement strand
ACAGACTCGCCCACAGCCTTAAAACCTGCAAAATGGATTACTGCGTCAAAGCTCTCTGTGGCAAACATCTCATCCATTTTCCCCTTATCGGCAATATCTATATTATAGAATTTTATAGTATTTCCAGTAAGTTCCTTAAGTCTGTCCAGCACAAGCGGGTTACTGTTTGACAAATCATCAGCTATAACCACATCATAGCCTGCCTCTGTAAGCTCTACACAGGTATGGCTACCAATAAAGCCTGTACCTCCTGTTAATAGTATTTTCATAATAATTACCTTCCATATTTATTATAGATTTTTTAATACGCTCTTTCTTATGCATATATAAAATTATTAATCACCGAATAAACAGAATAATATTGCAACATACTTGTATAATAAGCATAATAGCATAAATATCCTAAATAGCAGCTAAATCGTATAATCGCTTGATCTCTGCCTACAAAGCAATTCTCTATAAGCCACGGTAATAATATATAGTTACCCATATAAAAATACACTGGTAAACGACCTATTAATATACCACTTGTAAAGTTACTTACCAGGCTTAACGCAACTGTAAAGCAAGACATATTAATTAATACGTCTATATGCCTTGGTCGATCAAGCGTCATAATATATTTTCGCTTCCAAAAGGCAATACCAGCAGGTATTGCAAATAAAATTGTTGTAATGATGTTTGCACCATCGTCCTGTTCAAACTGCTGCGTGGCATTTTCGTGGCTAGTACCCTCAAGCATAGAATCTAAAACACTTGTAAACTGGTCTAAAAACATAACAGCAACAATAGCTACAAGCATTGATATAATTACACGTTTATTAAACGGATGACCCTGAACTATAAAGAAAACCGGAATACACAAAAGTGCTGTATCATGCACATAATATGCTATAACTACACAAATCAAATATTTTATCAAATTCTTATTAAATAAATATTTACTGGCCAGCAACACTATGCACACAGCTACAAACTGTCTAATTCCGTTTGTAAACCAGCTTATCACACCATTTGATATCAACAAAAAGCACGAAAAATCAAAATGCTTAGAATACTCTCTTAAATATCTAGCTAAAGTATATCCTTGAAAGCACGCTATACAGGTAAGCCACAAAGTGAAATTATCACCACAGATAAGGCCTTTCAGCACAACAGAAGCAGCCCAAAACAACGGACCCTTTTGCTCTCCGTCAAAAAACAACGGTATATCAGAAAAATTTGTAGTCAAATCTCTATATTGTGCTATATACAGGCTGGTATCTTCCATATAGCCTCGGGTAGAAGCAAAAAAAATCAACACAGCAAACGCAATAAGTGCACCACTCATACTTACATTTCGCTCAACTACATCAAGCTTTTGGGTAGATATATTAATATATTTTCTCTGCCGTGCTGTATATAAGCATAGCGCCGACGCAATAGTTGTATAAATTAATATTGTCCAATAAATCATTATTTGCACACCAAAATTCACCACTTACTCTATAAATTAACCCTGCCCAACGTAATAAAAATATTTCTTTGGTCCTTACGCAATAATTCAAGCATATTTACGCTTGTTTGGCAAAATCTTTAAGATTGCTATAAATAACATTAAACAATCTTTCATTATTTCTATCAGACACAAAAGAGTTATGTGGCGTAATCAACAGATTTTTTACATACCATAAATTATTGTTTTCTTCTAGGGGCTCTTTTTCAAATACATCTAGTATTGCACCACCAAGCTTATCGTTTTGCAGTGCATTTACCAATGCTTTTTCGTCTATTATTCCACCTCGAGCCATATTCACAAGAATAGCATTACTTCTCATAAAACCAAGTGTTTGCTCGTTAAATAAATTCCGTGTTGACTCTGTAAGTGGCAAAGTAATTATCACTATATCAGCCTTAGCAAGTGCCTCTTTTATATCGGCTATATCATAATAACTGCTATAGCAAGAGGCTACCGGCTTTACTATATCAACAGCTATTACCTCTACACCAAAGGCATATAGTCTTTTAGCTGTTTCGGTGCCTATATCACCTGCACCAACTACAACAGCTGTTTTGCCATTTAGCTCTGTAAGTCCTCTGTGCTTTTCCCACTTTTTATTTTTTTGATTTTCAAAGAAAAACTCAGAGTGCTTATATACATCTAAAATTCTAGACACACACCACTCTGCCATAGGTATACTATATACACCTCTTGCAGTTTTCAGCATAATATTATTTTGGTTTATATGCTCAAGTGGAAGTCGGTCTAGCCCTACACTTGTAGCCTGTATGTATTTTAGATTTTTAAATTTTTCTACTGATGTATACAAAAACAACCCATTGCAAACCACTGCATCAAATACAGAGCAATCTACATCAAGCTCTTTCCTTTCATCCTGTATAAAAGTTACATCATAGCCTATTTCCTTTAAGCAATTGATTTGCTGTTCGCTATAATTAAACGCACCAGTAAGTAAAAGCTTCATTTTAAATCACACCTTCTTAATGATTTGTTTATTAAGCCTGCTGACTTCTTTTCGCTTTTATTT
>JAXJJE010000313.1:0-16012 GCA_036298405.1 Acutalibacteraceae bacterium | reverse complement strand
GTCCCCCTTATGGAATCCCCCTCGCTTAGTCGTTCTTTTGTGCTTTCTTCCTTGAGTGACTGCGTAGCAGACACTCAATCGTAAAGTTTGGGTAAAGCCTTTTTAAAGGCTTTTGGGGTGCAGGGGCAAAGCCCCTGCCAAACTACAATTTATTTGTTTATGAAAAATGGGATAAAATTATTGTAATAATTATAATAAAAAATATAGCCGAAATTCCTACGCCAAGTAAAAATGGATAAAACCTAGGGTGGCGTTTTAGCTGACGGTTTAATGTACTACTGTTAGTGCTGTTTACTATTCGTATTACCATAGCAGTTAAATTATCATCGCTGCCGTTTTCTATAGCTAGCTCAATAAGTGCGTTAACTGATTTTTTACATCTGCCATCAAACATATCCAGAATTTTTTTAATTTCCTTTTCGGTAACGCTGTTTGTAATGCCGTCTGTACACAGTAAGAACATATCTCCGTTAGAAACTCGTATGTTGTTGCTTACATAAGGCTTCAGGTCGTTTTCGTCTGCGAACATTCCCAAATGCTTTGTAAGGCTGTGTCTGCGAACATCTCGTCTTGCTTCTTCTTCGGTAAGAGCATTCATTCTGTACATTTGCTCGGCAACAGTGTGGTCACGGGTAAGCTTTGTTATTTTTTTGTTTGAAATATGATATATACTGCTGTCACCAAGATTATAAGCCTGTGCTACACCGTCAGATATAGTAAGCATAGCCATTGTACAGCCAATTCGCTCGTTGTGCTTTTTCATCTCGTCACAAATTTGTTTATTTGTGTCGCTGATATATTCATATACCTTGTTGGTGTTACCTCTTACAATCTTATCCTTGTATTTGTCGAGTGTTTGTGCAGCAGTAAGAGAGGCAAATTCGCCCTTACTTTGTCCACCCATACCATCAAATACGGCAAAAACACCCTCGGTTACTGCTGAGTGAAAGTCAGACGCTGAATCGGTATCATCTTCAAAGGTTGGGTATTTTCCATTAAGGTAGTAGTTGTCTTCGTTGTTGCTTCTGCTTATTCCAATGTCAGACCCTACAGCTGCCTTTGCAAACAAATTCGCCATTGTAGCTTCACCACCTAAAAACTAAAATCGTAATTCAACAGCAGAATTTATAGGCTATTTTATATATCATAACATATTCAAGTTGAATTAACAACTTTTTTAATGAAAATATATAAAAATATGTGTGCCATTGCTGTAAAATTATAGCAATGGCACACATATTATAAATTTTTGTTGTTATTCATTTTTCTCAAGTACAAGTGCACATTTACCCATTTGTTCGTAACGGGTATCGAAGGTTGAACGGGAATAAGAGGTTGTGTAATAATTTAGCGGATCGTTTAAATAGTAATAATCCTCGTCATAGCCTACAAGCACCATACAATGCTCGTTTGCAAGCCATTTGCAGGTGTCTCCGTTTTTATACGGAGAGTCTGGCTTTGCGTCTTTAACTATCCATTCATAGGTTACAACCGGTTCCTGCATCCACATAGTTGCCCATATAAGCACAGGCTGGTCGTTAGCTATGTAATTATCTATAAGACCTTTCATAGATGTGCCTGTAATATCTACAGCCTTGTAGCTTTTATCTTTAAGGTAACTATTCATTGCATTTTTGATTACAGGAGGAAAGCAGCCTAGTGCTGCCTCTGAATATGGCGAGCCTATAAATACTGAATGGGTATCGGGAGCAGTCAATTTACCTTTTTTATTATAGGTAAGGTCAGCCATAGGCAGATAATCATCTATAAAGTCATCTGTGTCAATTTCAAAGCCATAGTAATTTAAAAGCATTGTAGAGCTTACTGATTCACAGCCCGAAGGATAGGTGCTACCCTGCGAAAGCATAGGAACATCATCAATTTTGTGTGATTTTGGAGCCTTTACAGCAACAGGTACAGTTGTATATATTCCTGTGCTTGACAATGCAACAATACTTGTTTTGCCAACCCTTTTACCCTTTATTTTACCGTCATTGTCAACGGTTGCTATATCTATATTGTTAGAGATATATGTAATTTCTGGCTTGTCCGAAGAATTTTTATCTGGTGGGGTATAGGTGTAGGCTGTTTTGGTTGTTTTACCCAGTGTAACGTTGTATTTTTTTTTGTTGAATTTAAGTGTTTCGTCAGTAGACGGTACAATTTTTTGTGTAGCAGGCTGTGTGGCTATTACTGTAGCTAGTGTAGCTTGTGTAGTATTAACAGCGTTAATATCAGTGGCAAAATGGGTAGCGTAAAATGCTGTAAAGCCAGCAGAGCCTAATATACTTAATGCAACTATTATTATTTTTACAGAAATATTACTTGTAATAGCTTTTAGCTTGCTAAGCTTTGTAGAAGCTTCTGTAATTGTGTTTTCTGTGTTATCGTCAGTTTCGAGTGGTTCAATTTTATTGTCATCGTTAAGGCTTTCTTCTTGCAAAACAGCAGTTTTATTACAGTTACTCATTTTTACCTCCTTTTTGTTTTTATAGATTGGAGTTTATCTAAATCAATTACCCACAATTATAACATACAGAGCTAGTCTATTCAAACGATTGTTGTTGGCAGAAATTTAGAATAAGCTGTTTAATATAGATTTTTTATGTATAATATGCAAAAATCCCACCTGTAATATACAGGTGGGATAAATAATGCGTTTAAGCTAAGGGTTAAAAGACTAAAATTAAGCCTTGTTAACTGAGCCGAATAGCTCCATCTTCTCTTTAACTGTAGCCTTGATAGCCTCAAAGCCAGGAGCAAGAAGCTTTCTTGGGTCGAAGCCCTTACCCTGTAGATCCTTACCAGCCTCAACGTACTCTCTTGTAGCAGCAGCAAAAGCAAGCTGACACTCTGTGTTAACGTTGATCTTAGATACGCCTAGGTCGATAGCCTTTTTAATCATATCGCTTGGGATACCTGTACCACCGTGTAGAACTAGTGGCATTGTACCTGTTAGCTCCTGAATGCTAGCTAGTACCTCAAAGTCTAGGCCAGCCCAGTTCTCTGGGTACTTACCGTGGATGTTACCGATACCAGCAGCAAGCATTGTTACGCCTAGATCAGCAATCATCTTACACTCGTTAGGGTCTGCACACTCACCAGCACCAACAACGCCGTCTTCTTCACCACCGATTGAGCCAACCTCTGCCTCTAGAGATAGACCCTTCTCGTTACAGATGTTGATAAGCTCTGTTGTCTTAGCAACGTTCTCTTCGATAGCGTAGTGAGAACCGTCAAACATAACTGAGCTGAATCCAGCCTCGATACAAGCCTTTGCACCTTCGTATGAACCGTGGTCTAGGTGTAGAGCAACAGGAACAGTAATGTTTAGCTCATCTAGCATACCGTTAACCATACCAACTACTGTTTTGTAGCCACACATATACTTACCAGCACCCTCAGATACACCAAGGATTACAGGTGAGTTAAGCTCCTGAGCTGTTAAAAGGATAGCCTTTGTCCACTCTAGGTTGTTAATGTTAAACTGACCAACTGCATAGTGGCCCTCTTTTGCTTTTGTAAGCATTTCCTTTGCATTTACTAATGCCATTTTGAAATCACTCCAATTAATTATAATCTCTTACCATACCCTTTGTATGATAATCTTAGATTATTATACATTATATTTGTCGAAATATAAAGAGGAATTACAAAAAAATTTACAGTATAAAAGAGAAATTTTCCTTGTTTTAAAGGCTGTGATGTAGTAAAGTATATATATATTTACACTTGGAGGTAATTTTTTATGCCATATATAAATACAACAGCTAATATAAATATTACAAAAGAAAAGGAAGAAATTATAAAATCACGCTATGCACAGGCTGTGTCGATAATAGGCAAAGGTGAAGCTTACTTAATGCTTGGCTTTAATAGTGGTGTGTCAATGTACTTTGGTGGCAAAAACGACAGTCCTCTTGCGTTTGTAGAGGTTAAGTTTTTAGGTAATGCTTCATCAGACAAGCTAAACGCACTTACAGGCGAAATCTGCAAAATAATTTCAGAGGAATTAAATATTGCACCAGATAAAATCTATGTAAAGTATGAACCAACCGAGCATTGGGGCTGGAATGGAGCAAATTTTTAAATTATGGAAGAATTATTAGCGTATGCTTTGTTGATTTATGCAGGCTTTGATGTAGAAGAAAAATATCAGAGCAAGCTCGATGAATTATTTTTAGCAAATCCAACAGATGATTTTTTATTAGAGCTTGAGGCTAAGTCTGGCAATATCAAAGAAAGCATAATTTATATAAGTATGAACTTGAACACAAAATTTAAATGTGGTAATTCTTATAATTTAAACTATGATATATTTGGCAAAGCCTTAATGGATTCTTTAAAGCCCTTTTATAAAAATACAGAGCTAATCCTGTTTGCCGAAAAAGGGTGGTATTTATGGAATAGTCTGCCTGATGTTCTTTGGCAAACAGAGCCATTCTGGTCTCTCTGTTATGCAGACGATCCACTTTCGCATGGTGATGAAGCAAAATGCAGAGAGTTTTATGAAAATATGTTTAATTATTATGATGACGAATGAAAAATTTAAACGGAGGTATTAATAAAATGAAATCATACAGAAAAGAATTGTTTTTTAATATACCTGAACGCAGAGGTATTGTTAATATTACACAGCAGGTACAGATGGCTATTAACGAAAGTGGAATTAAAGAGGGCTTAGTGCTTGTAAATGCTATGAATATTACTGCAAGTGTATTTATTAATGATGACGAGCCAGGCCTGCACAATGACTATGAGGTATGGCTTGAAAAGCTTGCACCAGAACAGCCATATAGCCAGTATGCACATAATGGCTTTGAGGACAATGCAGACGCTCACCTTAAAAGAACAATTATGGGCAGAGAGGTTGTGTGTGCTATAACAAAGGGTAGACTAGACTTTGGCACATGGGAGCAGATTTTCTACTATGAGCTTGACGGTAAACGCAGAAAGCACGCACTTATAAAAATTATAGGTGAATAATAATTTTATTTACAATGTGAATATGGGTAAAAAATACTGTCTATAATTATGTTATCAAATACATAGTGAAAGGACAGTATTTTTTTATGAAGATGTTATTAAAAGCCGTAGCGTTGGCATTTGTTTTATCGTTTATTTTTTCGCAGACTGTTTTCACTGCACAATGTGAGGAAATTCCCGATAATGTTTTAAGGCTGCATATTTTAGCAAACTCTGACAGCGAAGATGACCAAGCCTTAAAAATAAAGCTTAGGGATTATATTCTTGAGCAATCAGGCGATATGTTTAAATCTGTCAACAATAAGCAGGAGGCTGTGCATATTACAAGAAGTAACCTTAAAAAGCTTATAAAAAGCTCACAGCAGTATGTAAATAGTCTTGGGTATGATTATCTTGTAAGTGGAGAAATTGTACAGGATATGTACTTTGATACCCGACAGTATCAGGATATTACATTGCCAGCCGGCAGATACGACGCATTCAGAATTACAATAGGAGAGGGGAATGGGCATAATTGGTGGTGTGTTATGTTTCCACCAATGTGCTTTTCGGTAGCAGAAGAAAGCTGTGACCTTGCTCAGGTGCTAACAGACCAACAGCTTGAAATAACCGAAAACAGGCCCAAATATGAATATAAATTCAAGCTTGTAGAGATATATAACGAAATAAAAGAAAAGCTGTAGAGCAAAATAACACGCTCTACAGCTTTTTTAATTTATTCTATTATTTCGTACATTAAGTTTTCGTAATGTAGCTTGCTGTTGATATCTGTATCAACAGGTAAGAGTGCCATAGCTATAAAAAGCTCGCTGTTGTCAGCTATGTCAGTAAGAATAGCATACTCTCCTTGAATGTCTTTTACAATATAATCCTTAGGTTCCATTTTTACCTCCTGTTAATAAAGTGTAGCGTTAATTAAACTATTATTAGTCATAGCTTAGCTTTATATGAACAACACCTAAATCGTCATAGGTTAAAATAGATAGGTTGTCGCTTATTTCATAATCGGTGTCCAGCATTTCGTTTACATCAGAGGTATAGTCGAAGAATATATAAGGATAATTATAGAACATTTTGTCTATAGTATCACTAAAATTAAGCTCGTCAGAAATTTTTATGCTAAATCCAGTTGCTTGATTAAGTGTAGCGTTATAAAGCTTGTCGACTATCCTGTTATAGCAATCGTTATCATCAAACGAAGTAAAGGTTACACCATCAACATTAAAGTAGTTGGCAGCTGTAGCGTTACATTCAGGCAAAGGAAGATTAAATAAATCGGCATCTTTATCAGATGTGCCACATAATCTTGCCTCTGTAAGCTGTGTAAAGTCATCGGCTGTTTCGTGGTCTGCTTTTATTTCTTCATCGGTAATATTAAAATATGAATATATTATATTTTCACCCTGATTTTCACTGTTGTTCTGGTCATTCCATGTAGCGTCAAGGTGGTACCAGTTATCATCTATATTTACTAAGTTCCATTGGTGAAGCTCGTTTTTGCTGTAGCCGTTGACGGTAATTGACTCTATGCCTACAAGCTTCAGCAGATATTGCATAGCCTTTGTGTAGCCCTCACATACAGCCAGATTTTCAACCAATGTACCATAAATAGTAAAGGCTGGTTCTTTACCTTTTGACGAATCTGCGTTTTCGTTATAAATACAGCTGCTAAGTAGCTTATCGTGTATAAATTTTTCTCGTTCATATTCTGTAAGACCCTGTGGTATATCGTTGATAAAGCTGGTTACAGCTGCTTTAAGCTTTTCTTGCATAGCATTAATGCTTGTTCCACTATATTCAGAATACATATTAACCATAGTAATCTTGTCATCAGAATAGTAACCAAAGGTGTTTGTAGTCCAGAAGATTTCTGGGTGGTCGCAATTAAAGGCTTCAAGAGTAATTCTTATACTACTTTCTGATAAGCTTATATCCTCAAGCTCTATTTCTTTTATAGGGTAAACGCCGTCCTTAGCCTCATCACTTACATAGGCTACAGCATTTTCCATAGCTCTGTATAGCGTTTTCTGGTTATTATCCTGTAAAGAATTATATCCATACGAAAGTTTTATCTCTTCATAGCTTGAGCTGGCACTAATTTGTTGTACTGTGTTATAATATTGCTTTTTTTTGCCAGTAACAATATGCTCCACAGTTTTTTCATCAATACATCCACTAAAGGAACTACACAACGCTATAATCAAGGCTATAGCAGTTGTTCTTAAAGCTATCTTTTTCACAGTTCACTCTCCAAAAAATACTTACCGTAGAATTATACCATATACTTTATTTTATAACAATAAAATAAATGAATAGAATCTGTGAAAAATTTTTAAAATAGTTTGTAATTTTATAAAAAAACAGAGCAGTCTGAATTTTTGACTGCTCTGCCTGTTATTGGTTTTATAATTATTCTGGCTTGCGAATTGTAAAGTTAAGAGCTAATGCACATACAGCTAAAATTAATAGCATAACAAATGGTGCTGTATAAGCATTTGTCTGAATTTGCAGTGTGTTACTGAAGTTAGCTATAAACGCAGCAACAATAAGATTGAAGTTCATAATACTGTAATTAACTGCAAAATATTTTTGTCCGTAGAAAGACGCTGTAAATGCAGAGGTAACTGTAGGGCAAGAGCCATAAGACATACCTGTAAGGCATAATCCCACAATGCAAAGTGGCAAAGAATTAAACATAACAGCCATTAATGTAATACCAGCTGCTACGATTGTAAGTATATTTGCAGAAATCATAGTAGTGCGACGACCAAGTACATCAAAAACTGCACCAGTAAGAATACGGCCCAGACCATTGCATACAGCAAGCACACCCACAAGTGTAACTGCCAGATTTTCAGCTGCACCAACTGACATTACAAGTGGTCTTGCAAAGCTGATTACAGAATTGCCTACAGCAGTAATAAATGCCATACACACAAAGGTTCTCCAGAAGGTAAAGCTTTTAAGCATTTGAGCTGTTGAAAAATCACGTACAACAAAATTCTCTTTTTTTGCGTTTTTGCTTTGCTTTGGCTGTGGTAATACTGTGTTGGCAGTTGGTCTGCGTAAAATAACACCTGCAATAATAAGTACTACAGCCAGTACAATACCTAATGAAATATAGGTTTTGCTCCAGCCTATGCTTTTATTGTCAAACATAAAGCTTATAACCTTACCTAAAATCAAGGTGCTAAGACCAAAGCCCATCATTAAGCAACCCGAACAAAAGCCCTTACGGTCAGGAAACCACGCACAAACTGTTGAAACAATTACATTATAAGAAATACCTATACCAGTACCAGCTAAAAGTGCATAGCTTATGTAAAGTAGTGGTAGCATACCTGCGTTTAAAAAGCCTGTTAATACAAAGCCTATACCAACAAGTAAGCCTGCAATTATAAGTGTAATTTGTGGGCCTATTTTTTTGCAGATTAAGCTACCTGCAAATGCACCCAAGCAGAAAAAACACATTGTTAGTGTAAAGTTTAAGGATAGAGAAGATTTGCTCCACTCAAATACCTCGCTAAATGGTTTGTTAAGAATTGACCAGGCATATAAAACGCCCGAAAAAAGCATTGCAAAAACGCCAACCACTAAATACAGCCAACGCTTGCCTATAGCAGATTTTGTTGCCATAAGAACAGCCTCCTTTTGATTTATAAACACTAATGGTAGTATATCACAAAGCTTTCTGTATTTCAACACTTTACAGCATAAAAACTTTAAAGCTTTTACGTTGTAAAGTGAAGGTGGTAAATAAAAAGCAGATAACTGCGTAAATTGCAGTTATCTGCCAGTTAATTTTATTTGTTTTCTTTTACTTTTTTAGTGTTTTTACAGTTGTCACAGCAATTTCAAGCAATGACGCAAAAACTATAATAGCAAGTATAAATATCTGGAAGTTAGACAGAATATTCAATACAATCTGGTCGTTTGCAAACATTGCAGCAGCTTCGTCTGCTACCACAGGATTCATTATATCTGTACCTAAAAGCCATATAGAGCTTGTAACTATTGTTATTGTGTTTGCTACGATGGTTGAAATCATAACACTTTTACATTCTCTACCCTCGATAAGTCTTATTGCTTCTCTTACAACACCACAGACTGTAATTATTACTATAAACAGCCATGATGAGTGTATTGCCTCTGTGCTGAACGCAGGGATAAAATCAGAAACACCCTCACCCTTTATAAAACCAATACCTAAAATCTGTGGCGCAAACATAAACACGATAAAAAACAATATTGGGAACACAATACCTAAAATAGGGTCAACTCTTGAAATCTTCTTGTTTTTATCTGGTACAGGTGGAAGCTTATCAAAATCAAAATCGTTTTTCAGGTTAATATCTATTCCATTATGATAACAAAACGCAAAAACAAGTGTTATCAACATAAACGCTGATGGAATTACATCTAAAGCAGGCTCTATACATTTAGTAATAGCATTGTACCACGCACCAGATGGATTTACTATTTCTGATAAAACAGAAACAACAAAGGTACCTATAACTCCACTTATAATAACTATTTTCAAGATAGCCTTATAATCACTGTAATAAGGGAAGCCAATCAGGCAATCCTTGCCGGTGTCTGTATATTTTTCGTATAGCTCTCGTGGTGTACCAAGCTCTGTAAGCACAATTCTCAGGTCCTTCTCGGTTGGCTCTGAAGCTCCACAACGCTCTAAAAGCATATCCTCTATCAGTGTTTCAAGCTCGTCAGACACATCCTGTCTGATTTTTTCTGGCAGCTTTTTTGTAACAGCATATATGTATCTTTCTTTTAAATCATTTTTCATTTTATTATTCCTCCAATAGCTTATCAATTTTCTTTGAAAATTCTTTCCAATGCTCAGTTGCTTTTTCTAGCACTATCTTACCGTCATCTGTAATCTTGTAGTATTTTCTTGGCTTAGCCTCGCTTGTTTCCCATTCGCTTTGTAATAACCCTTGTGATTCAAGCCTTCTCATTAACGGATACAATGTATTAGCCTCGATTGGAATACCATTATCCTGCAATTTTTTTACCAGATTATACCCATACATTGGTTCCTTTAGCTGACTAAGCACAAGGATTATCAATGTGCCTCTTCTCAGCTCCAGCACCAGTCCAGAAACTACCTCATCATAATTCATATTCTCACCTCACGCTTTATTATGTTACATATTATACTGTGCGATACACTATATGTCAATAGATTAAATATAGTTTTATAAAAAATATTTCTTCGTAACCGATAACGTTATCACTCTACACTGTTACAGCTACAAAAAAGCACGGTAAAGCTACTTTGCTCTACCGTGCTTTTATAAGCTTATTATGTAATTTTTTTGTTTTACACAGCCTGAATCATATTTACAGCTTCAAGCTATGCACCTGTTATTTAAAACTCTGTTATTGCACCAATTGAGTAGCCAAGAATTTTAACAGCGTCAGCTACAGTTACGGTGCCTGATTTGTTAACATCGGCACGTGCAAATTGAGCACTGTCAAGAGTTGTCTCACCAACACAGTATTTCATAACAATAATTGCATCTGTAACTGTTACTTCACCGTTGTTGTTAACATCACCCAAATCATTTTTCTTTTTTACGGTTACTGTACAGGTTGCAGATAGACCATTATCTGTTTTTACAGTTATAACAGCTGTACCCTCTTTTAATGCTGTAACCTTACCAGTGCTGTCTACCTTAGCTACAGCTGTGTTTGAGCTACTCCAGTTATTGCATATAGCACTTGTACCATCAGGGCTGAATATTGGCTGTAGTGTGTATGTATCGTTTTCGTTTAAGGTAATCTGATTACTCTCAAAAGAAAGTCCTGTAGCGTTTGAGCTTACTGTTATATTATATGTTGCGTTTAGTGCAGGGTTATATTTATGCTTTACAGTTAGTGTTGTTTTTCCTGCTTTGTACAGGTAAATATTACCAAAAACACTGGATGATGATGCAGATGTAGTTTCATAGTCTAATATAGATTTATCACCGATAATTACATCAATCTCTGAGCTGTATTCAGATGAACCTCCCGATAGCTCTAGCCAAAGCTTTAGAACATCACCAGGCATTACTTTTCCACGAATACCAGAATAATAATAGCCTGATGTATCATTTGGTGTACGCCACCAAGCCATAACAGATGTAGGAACCTCAGCTGTTATTGTGTCTGAACATTTTGAGCATTTAAGTGTAGCAATATTGCCAGAGGTGCTTACGTACTCATATTTATGTCCATTTTCAGCAGTGACTGTATTTTTTCTAAGAGTTTTAATGTTTATCTCGTTAAAAGTTACGTTTGTTCCATTCCATACATACCATACAAGCTTGTCGCCAATAATAACTGGCTTACAGTCAGACAGATTGCCGTCTAGTAAATAGGTCTGGCTTGTTTTGTTACCGTTTGCGTCAACTGTTGTATAGTAAACTGTATTATTGCGTGACCACAGTAGCATAAACTTATTGTTATTAATTTTTACAAGCTGTGGGGTAGAGGCAGAGGCTTCACCCTCTGCATAATTTGTAAACATATTAAGCTTTACACCACTGTCAGATTTTACAGCAAGAAATACATTTCGTGTTTTGTTGCTTCTGTATGTACTGTTATGTTCTACTGTAACACCTGCAACAAGGTATGTTGAGTCAGAAATCTCAAAACCACCTATAGAAGCACCTGTGTAGTTATCACCAATAGTACCTGGGAAGGTAAGCAGATCTGTTTTTGTACCTACGTTGCCAAACTGACCCTGTGAAGCGTCATTTTTGTGCTCCAGCATAATAATAGAACGAGGATATGCGTCACCGTGGTCTACAGTAACTATTTTGTTATCCTTTACCTGTATAAACTGGTTAAATGAATGGCTTACGTAGCCTGTGCCAGAGTTAGACACAGATGTTTTGTAACGGATTATTTCCATTGTATCTGCGTTCATACTGATAGTAACATTTGCCTGATGATTGTAGCCGTCGTAGGCTGTATACATTTCGTGAGATGTGTGAACGAACAATATATTGCCACACATTACCATTCTTGCTACACCAGCGTCAAATGGAACAGTTGTATTTGCACCATAAATACCTGATGAGCCTAATCTGTTCCAGCTTTTATCGTACTTTGTAATACGATAAACCTCTGTTGTATTAAGCTCGTCACGGTTTGTTTGACCTGTAATCAAAAAGTAGTTAGATTTTGACTCGTAAAAGCCACCGAAGATTGGTAATTCCTGTGGAATTATTTTATAGCTTAAAAGATTATAAGAGGTGTCATAATATTCAACCAACACACCCTCTAAATCGTAGTGTGATTGAACTCTCATAAGCTTGCCGTCACTGCATTGTACAAGGTATGAGTCGATTGGTGATGCATATGTTGAATAATTTTGGTATTCTCTGTTGTTGCCTGTAAGAGTTGAGCATAAGCCTTCGGCAGAAGCACTTACAGGAACTAACACTAATACCATACACAACACGATGATAATTGATAATAATTTCTTCATTTTTTTAATTCTCCTTTATTTTCTTATATATTCATAAATAACAAAAACAGCTTGGATTATATCAAAATTATCCAAGCTGTTTTAATCTTTTTTTGACTGTTTAATAAAAAGCTCTATAAACAGTTACTTATCTAACAGCTGAGCCTACTTCCATATCGTCTGCAAAGATTACCTTTACTGTGTCACCACTGTCTGCTGCAAGAATCATACCACAGCTTTCTACGCCACAAAGCTTTGCTGGTTTTAGGTTTGCAACCAGAATTACATTTCTGCCAATAAGCTCATCTGGCTTGTAATACTGTGCAATACCACTTGCAACGGTACGCTCGCCAACACCGTCATCAAGAGTAAGCTTTAAAAGCTTCTTAGCCTTTTTAACAGGCTCGCAAGCTACTACCTTAGCAACTCTAAGCTCTACCTTTGCAAAATCGTCAATTGCAATCTGTGGCTTTTCTTCGATTTCTTTCTTTGGTTTTTCAGCTTCCTGTGCTTTTTTAGCTACCTCTGCAATATCTGCAAGTAGCTTTTCTGAATCAAGTCTTGAGAACAGAGGGGTAGGAGTGCCTACCTTTGCTCCGGCCTTTAATCCACCAAAGCTTTCAAGTGTGCTGTATTCCTTTACATCACTGTTAATCTGCTCAAAAATCTTTTCAGCAGTTTCTGGCATAAATGGAGAAATAAGAATTGCAATATATCTTATGCTCTCTAAAAGATTATAAAGTACAGTGCCTAGTCTTTCTTTATTTGCTTCGTCCTTAGCAAGTACCCAAGGTGCAGTTTCGTCAATATATTTATTGCTACGTCTTGCAAGAGAGATAACAGCGTCAACAGCATCACTCATTCTGTACTCGTTAAGTAGTCTGTCAACATTTTTAACTGTATCAAGTGCAAAGGTCTTTAGCTCGTCGTCAACAGGCTCTGTTGCTGTTGGCTGCATAATCTCGCCGTCAAAATATTTGTTACTCATAGCAACTGTACGATTTACAAGATTGCCAAGAGTATTAGCAAGGTCAGAGTTATAACGCTCAAATACTGTTTCGTAGGTTATTGAGCCGTCTGAGGTGTAAGGCATTTCGCTTAGTAAATAATATCTTACTGCGTCTACACCAATAAGCTTAGCAAGGTCATCAGCATAAATAACGTTTCCTCTTGATTTGCTCATCTTATCCTCGCCAAATAATAGCCAAGGGTGTGCAAATACCTGCTTTGGTAAAGGCTCGCCAAGTGCCATAAGCATAATTGGCCAGTAAATTGTGTGGAATCTTAAAATATCCTTACCGATAATATGAACATCAGCAGGCCAGTATTTGTTGTATTTATCTGCACTGCCGTCTGGGTTATAGCCAAGTGCTGTAATATAGTTAGATAGTGCGTCTATCCATACATAAACAACGTGGTCTGGGTCAAAATCAACTGGTATACCCCACTTGAATGATGTTCTTGAAACACATAAATCCTGTAAGCCAGGCTTTATAAAGTTATTAACCATTTCTTTTTTACGCTGTTCTGGGTAAATAAAGTCTGGATTATCCTCTATAAACTGCTCAAGCTGTTTCTGGTATTTTGACAATTTTAAGAAGTAAGCCTCTTCCTTTGCCTTTTTAACCTCTCTGCCACAGTCAGGGCATTTTCCGTCAACAAGCTGTGATTCAGTCCAGAAGCTTTCACAAGGTGTGCAGTATAGACCCTCGTAAGAGCTTTTATAAATATCGCCTTGCTCGTAAAGCTTTTTGAAAATCTTCTTTACTACGTCCTCGTGGTAATCGTCGGTAGTTCGTATAAAGTGGTCATAGGTAGTGTTTAATATGTCGCAAATATCCTTAATCTCACCAGCTACCTTATCTACATATTCCTTAGGTGTTATGCCAGCTTTTTTAGCATACTCTTCTATTTTCTGACCGTGCTCGTCAGTACCTGTAAGGAAGAAAACATCGTATCCCAGCATTCGCTTATATCTGGCTAGGGCATCAGTCATAACAATTTCGTAGCTGTTGCCGATATGTGGCTTGCGTGAAGTATAAGCAATTGCCGTTGTAATGTAATACTTTTCTTTACACATTCGGTGTACCTCCTGTATTTTAATTATGTGTAGTTCTATTATAACATTTAAGTAAGCTTTTAACAAGTGTGTTTGTATATTTTTACCATTAAAGTCTTGTTGGTTAATTCTAACACTAAATTTCATTTCGAATAAAACTATGGAATTTATTTTGGGGATTTTAACTGGATAAATAAAATTACTAAAAATGTGTTGTATGGGTTGAAAAATGAAAAAACTTGTGGTATCATTACTAAATGAATGACTTTAATAAAAAATATATAATACTAATAGAAAGGATAGAAGCGTTATGACAGTAGTAGACTATATTGTAGGTGCTGTGCTTATAATATTTGCAATCGTTATGATATTTGTAGTTATTCTTCAAGAGGGTAACTCTAAGGGTGTAGGTGTAGTAACAGGTGGTGCTGATACATTCCTATCAAAGAATAAGGCTCGTACACTAAACAGCAAGCTTGCTCGTTGGACAAAGTTCTTAGCAATCGGCTTTGCGTTGCTTGTAATAGCACTTAATGTAATTGATCACTTTATGCACTAATTTTATAATTGTTAACAAAAGCTGTAGGGTAATGCCTACAGCTTTTTTGTTTTTCAGGCCTATGGCTGGCTGTGCTGGTGTGTGCAAATCAGCACAAAAGTTGCTCAAAAAATTTAGAGCATACATAGCATAAACCTTCAAACGAATTTCAGTTTACTTATTAGATATAATTATTGTGTGATTTTATGCAATTAGTATAAATAAAAGTTGCTATATTGAAAACGACTTTTTTATGAAGTATAATCAAACAGATTACTTATGGTAATTGATTATTTATGTGAGGAGAGAGATTTTATGAACCTACGAAGAAGAGTTATAGCAGTAGCTATGTCGGTTGCTATGATTTTTTCTGCGTCTACATCGGCAAGTGTTGCTGCTGTTGGTGATACTGTTGTAAAAAGTAAGCCAGTGATACCTGAAAAATCGCAGGCTACTGTAACAGTCAACGAAAGCACCGTTAGTCGTGTAGAGAAAAACGCAGCACAGCCAAGCAAGGCTGGCGAGCTTATCAACGATATTAAAGATACAGCTACATACGAAGAAGCCTTGCGTACAGTGCTTGACAGCTACTACAGCAGTGGTGATTCTGAAAATGCCAAGAAGCTCGACAGCGTTGTAGACTCAAGAGGCGATGTGATTTTTGAAAATTACATTAATGCAGAAAATGAACGAAAAACAGAGCCGATAGAGCTTGGCTATATGCCAGGTGAGATTCTGGCTGTAACAAAGGCTGGTATTAAGGATGAGGAAATTCCTGATATAATCAACGACGAGCGAATGAGTGTTGATCAGGTTTTGCCTTATACAGACGACAGAAAGCTTGTGAAAATTTCGATATCACTTGAGGATACAGTCGACAACGCTATAGCAAAGCTTGAGGCTAACGAAAATATAGAGTTTATCGAAAAGGACCAGGTATATACAAACGAAT
>JAXJJE010000312.1:0-4949 GCA_036298405.1 Acutalibacteraceae bacterium | reverse complement strand
TTATATAATAATTAGTTGAGGTGAGGTAGATGAAACGGGCACTCGTAATTTCTAAAGATGATAGAAACGCTCAGGTGCTTAATGCCTTACTAAGAAAAGATGGCTACACAGAGTTGAAAACAGCTAAATCAGCTGCAGAGGCTAAACGCTGTGTTGCTGAAAATAGCTTTGATCTAATCTTTATTTATACACCACTTGAAGACGAGCTTGGACTTAATTTGTCGGTATATCTTGCACAGCAATCAAAGGCAGTGGTCTTTATTGCGTTAAGTGAGAAAACAGCCCAGCAAACACAGCCTATGCTATGTAAGCAAGGAGTTATAGCTATTCAAAAGCCACTTACAGAGGCAGGTGTTAAGCAAAGCCTTATGGTGTGGAATACATTAAGCAGTAAAATTAATTTATTGCTTAGTGAAAATGCAGAGCTTAAAGCTAAGCTTGAGGAGATTAAGCTTATAGACAGAGCTAAATGTGTGCTTATGCACTGCCTTGCAATGAGCGAGCCACAGGCACACAAATATTTAGAAAAGCAGGCTATGGATTTACGCATAAGTAAAAAGCGAGTAGCCGAGCAAGTGTTGAATACCTATGAAATATAGTTATTTATATTAAGTACATCAGAGAAAGGGATTGATTAAATGAGCCGCAAATCATATCTTATTTTGGAAAACGGCAAAGTTTTTGAGGGCAAAGGCTTTGGTGCAGAGAAAGATGCAGTAGGAGAAATTGTTTTTACTACATCTATGGTAGGTTATTTAGATACTGTAACTGACCCAACCTATTATGGACAGGTTGTTGTACAGACATTTCCATCAATTGGTAACTATGGTGTAGTGCCTACTGAATTTCAGAGCAATTCACCAAAATTAAAGGCTTATATAGTAAGAAATAGGTGTCAAGAGCCGTCCAACTTTCGTTGCGAGGGGATTCTTGACACTTTTTTAAAGGAGTCGGGCATACCTGGTTTATATGATGTAGACACAAGAGCTATTACAAGAATAGTAAGAGAGAATGGTGTAATGAACTGTAAAATTACATCTACACTTGATAATCTTGATAAAGACCTTGAAGAAATTAAAAGCTACAAGATTACAAATGCTGTAGAAAGCGTAACAGCACAGCAGGTTACAACAGTTAATGCCGAGAATGCTAAGTTCAATGTAGCTCTTTGGGATTTAGGCGTAAAGTCTTCTGTTATCAGCACACTTACTGCTAAGGGCTGTAATGTAACAGCTTTCCCTGCTACAGCTACAGCAGACGAGCTTATGGCAAGTGGTGCACAGGGTGTTGTAATTTCTAACGGCCCTGGTAATCCAAAGGATAATGCCGAGCTTATTAATCAGATTAAAATTCTTTGCGATAAAAAGGTTCCTATGTTTGGTGTAGGCTTGGGTCATCAGCTTATAGCTTTGGCTATGGGTGCAGACACAGCTAAGCTAAAGTATGGTCACCGTGGTGCTAACCAGCCATCTGTATATACTAAAACAGGTAAGGTTTATATTACAAGCCAAAACCACGGCTATGTAGTAACAGCCGAGAGCTTACCACAGGGTGCTACACAGACCTTTGTAAATGTAAACGACAAAACCTGCGAGGGTATAGCTTATGCAGATATCCCTGCAATGTCAGTACAGTTCTATCCAGAGATGGGTGGTCCACTAGATACATCATTCCTATATGATGAATTTATGGCTCTAGCAAATAAGTAATTTTAACTAAACGCTTTAACTTGGGGAGTTTAGATGTAAATTACTAAAGCTCCTATTATATAAAGAAAGGATGTTTTTAAATGCCAATAAATAAGGATATAAAAAGAGTTCTTGTAATAGGTTCAGGTCCTATTGTAATAGGTCAGGCTGCTGAGTTTGACTATGCCGGCACACAGGCTTGTCGTGCACTAAAGGAAGAAGGCTTAGAGGTTATTCTTATAAACTCTAACCCTGCTACAATTATGACAGATAACGCAATGGCTGATAAAATTTATATCGAGCCACTTACATTAGATACAGTTAAAAGAATTATTCTTAAAGAAAAGCCAGATAGCTTGCTTTCTACATTGGGTGGACAAACAGGTCTTACACTTTCAATGCAGCTTGCAAAAGAGGGATTCCTTGAGGCTAATGGCGTAAAGCTTCTGGGTGCTAACCCAGAAACAATCGACAAGGCAGAGGACAGACAGCTGTTTAAAGACACAATGGAGTCTATCGGTCAGCCTTGTATTCCATCAACAGTTGTAAACGATGTACAGAGTGCTGTTGATTTCGCAAATCAGATTGGCTACCCTGTTATTATCCGTCCAGCATTTACACTTGGTGGTACCGGTGGTGGTATTGTTAATAACGAAGAGGAGCTTGTGGAGATTACATCAAACGGTCTTGAGCTTTCTCCTATTACACAGGTACTTGTAGAGAAGTGTGTATCTGGTTGGAAAGAAATCGAGTTTGAGGTTATCCGTGATAGTCTGGTAATGTTATTACAGTATGTTCAATGGAAAATATCGACCCTGTTGGTGTACACACAGGTGATAGTATAGTAATTGCTCCTGCTGTAACACTTGCAGCAGAGGAATACCAGATGCTAAGAAATGCAGCATTGTCAATGGTATCTGCACTTGGTGTAGAGGGTGGCTGTAACTGTCAGTTTGCTCTTAACCCAGAAAGCTTTGAGTATGCAGTAATCGAGGTAAACCCACGAGTTTCTCGTTCATCTGCTCTTGCTTCTAAGGCTACAGGCTACCCAATTGCAAAGGTTGCTGCTAAAATTGCTATCGGCTATACACTAGACGAAATTAAAAACGCTGTTACAGGCTCAACATACGCTTGCTTCGAGCCTGCAATCGACTATGTTGTAGTTAAATTCCCTAAGTGGCCATTTGATAAGTTTGTATATGCTAAGAAAACTCTTGGTACACAGATGAAGGCTACTGGTGAGGTTATGGCTATTGCACCTACATTTGAGCAGGCTATTATGAAGGCTGTGCGTGGTGCTGAGATTTCTCATAACACATTAAACAGCGAAAAATATATGCAAATGTCATTCGACGGTGTTAAGAACAAGCTTTCTGTATGTGATGACGAAAGAATCTTCTGTGTATATGAGGCTCTTAAGAGAGGCATTACAGTAGATGAGATTCACGAAATCACAATGATTGACGAGTGGTTCTTAAACAGAATGTTGAATCTTGTTAATATAGAAAAAGAAATGTCAAAGGGCGAGCTAACAGACGAGCTTTATGCAAGAGCTAAGAAGATGGGCTACCTAGACAAAACAATCGAGGAGTTTACAGGCTGTAAGGTGCAGACTCCTGCAAAGCCAGTATATAAAATGGTTGATACCTGTGCAGCTGAGTTTAAGGCTGTAACACCTTACTTCTACTCAACCTTTGACGAGGAGAACGAGGCAGAGGAGTTTATTAACGAAAACAACACAGGCAAAAAGACAATTATCGTATTTGGCTCTGGTCCTATCAGAATTGGTCAGGGTATCGAGTTCGACTATGCGTCAGTTCACTGTGTATGGGCATTAAAGCAGGCTGGCTTTGAGGTTGTTATCGTAAACAACAACCCAGAAACAGTATCAACAGACTTTGATACATCAGACAGACTATACTTCGAGCCACTTACTCCAGAGGATGTAATGGGCATTATCAATACAGAAAAGCCTTATGGCGTAGTTGTTGCATTTGGTGGACAAACAGCTATTAAGCTTACAAAGTTCCTAAGCGACAACGGTGTAAACATTCTTGGAACATCAGCTGACAGCATTGATATGGCTGAGGACAGAGAGCGTTTTGACGAGCTTCTAGAAAAGCACAACATCAAGCGTCCTCGTGGCTTTACTGTTATGACAACAGAGGAAGCTTTAAAGGTTGCTTCAAATGTAGGCTACCCTGTACTAATGCGTCCATCCTATGTACTTGGTGGACAGAATATGATTATTGCTTACAACGAGGACGATATCGTTGAGTATATGGCAATTATCCTTTCTCAGAATATCGAAAACCCAATTCTTATAGATAAATACCTAATGGGTACAGAAATCGAGGTTGACGCAATCTGTGACGGCGAGAGCATTCTTATCCCTGGTATTATGCAGCACATCGAGCGTGCAGGTGTACACTCTGGTGACTCAATCGCAGTTTACCCAGCGTGGAAGCTAAGCGACGAAATGACACAGACAATCATCAAAAGCTCAGAGGATTTGGCTTTGTCACTGAATACAAAGGGTCTTGTAAATATTCAGTATCTGATTTATGATGAGGACCTTTATGTAATCGAGGTTAACCCTCGTTCTTCAAGAACAATTCCTTACATCAGTAAGGTAACAGGTGTACCAATGGTAGACCTTGCTACAAGAGCAATGCTTGGCGAAAAGCTGGCAGACATGGGCTATGGCACTGGTCTTTACAAGAAATCACCTTATACAGCTGTTAAGGTACCTGTATTCTCATTCGAGAAGCTTATCAATGTTGATAACCACCTTGGTCCAGAAATGAAGTCAACAGGTGAGGTACTTGGTATTGCAGGTACACTTGAAGAGGCTCTTTATAAGGGTCTTGTAGCAGCAGGCTATAAGATGAAGAAGTCAGGTGGCGTTCTTATTACAGTAAGAAACAGCGATAAGGGCGAAATCGGCGATGTTGCCAAGAAGTTTGCTACACTTGGCTTTGAGATATACGCAACTGCTGGTACAGCAAAAATACTTGAGGCTTACGGTATTGACGCTAAGGCAGTTAAGAAGATTCACGAGTCAAGCGAAGAAAATACAATCAAGCTTATCGAAAGTGGTAAGATTAACTATGTTATCTCTACATCTTCAAAGGGCAGAATCCCAACAAGAGATAGCGTTAAGATAAGAAGAAAGACAGTTGAAAGAAATATCCCTTGCCTGACATCAATTGATACAGCAAACGCTTTGGTTGAGTGCCTGATGAGCAGATACTCACAGTA
>JAXJJE010000311.1:0-1799 GCA_036298405.1 Acutalibacteraceae bacterium | reverse complement strand
GTTTGGAATTAAGCTTTAAGCCTTTTAATGTCTAACCAAAGGTGATTTCGTAATGAAAAAAGCTATGAAGGTTATATTAATTGTTATTTTAGTGCTTATTATTCTTCCTGTTATAACTATTTCAGGCTTTAGAATAGCAAACAGTATAAAAAATTCAATCTCTACCGAAAATGGTATTCAGGAGTCAACCTATATTGATGTAAACGGCATACAGCAGTACATTAAGATAAGAGGAGAAAATACAGACAACCCTGTAATGATATTTATCCACGGTGGCCCTGCAAGTCCTATGGGCTTTGTTTCTGCTTATTATCAAAAGGAGCTTGAAGCTGACCTTACTATTATAAACTACGACCAGCGTGGCTGTGGCAGAACCTACTATGCAAACGGAAAATCTAGTGACGCAGATGTTGATATGCTTATAAGCGACCTTGACGGTATTGTAGAGTATGCAAAAAATCGCTTTGGCAAGGATAAGGTAATCATTGCAGGTCATTCGTGGGGTACTGTGCTTGGTAGTATTTATATTCAGAAATATCCCGAAAAGGTAGATTGCTATATTGGTATAAGCCAGATAACAAATCTTTATAAGAATAAAATAAACGTGGCATACGAGGCTTTAAAGACTGACAAGATAAAGGGTACAGAGGATGAAAGAACTCTTACAGAGCTTGCCAAACGTATGGAGAAGGTAAGCAACTATAGCGATATGTCAATAGATGATTTATTACAGCTTGTTAATTTGAATGCTAAGTATATAAAGTGCAATGGTGAAATGTCTGGTATGGGGCAAATGTGGACAGGTATAACGTCACCTTATATGAACCTTGATGATATAAAGTGGTTTATGACACAAATGGATATGAAAAAGTTTTTTGATGATAATAAAGCACTTATGGAATATGCATTCTTTGGATTTGATATTTCACAGCTGTCAGAAAGCTATGAAGTGCCTGTGTATTATATTGCTGGTGACTCAGATTATGGTGTGTGTCAGAATGATGTTAAGCAGTATTATGATAAGATAACTGCACCGGATAAGGGCTTTTATATGCTTAAAAATACTGGTCATAGCCCATTTATGGATAATCCACAGCTTTATTGCAATACGATAAAAGAAATATTAAATAAGTAAGATTTTTTGCTGTATGCATAAGTAAAAAATCTAAAAAAACTATTGCAATTTGTAAAAGTATATGTTACAATTCTAATGTTAATATGATTGGAAAAACCGAAAGAGGTGAAACAACAATGAAAGAGGGTCTACATCCTAATTACAAGCAAACAACAATTACTTGTGCTTGTGGCAACGTAATCGAAACAGGTTCAACAAAGGAAAACATTCGTGTTGAAATTTGCTCAAAGTGTCATCCTTTCTTTACAGGAAAGCAGAAGCTTGTTGATACAGGTGGACGTGTTGACAGATTTAACAAGCGTTTTGGTATCACAAACAAATAATCAACTTTTGTTTATTAAGCGACACAGCACAGCTTGTGTCGCTTACTTTGTTTTATATAAGTATAAATAAAAAAAAGGGGGTATAGGCTGTATGTCTACAAGCTATAAAACTGTACAGCAAGAGGCAAGCGACGAATTTGTAGAAAAGCGTTCACGCTTTATAGGCTACTGCAAGCCAGTTACTACCGAAGAAGAGGCACTTGAATTTATAAACAGAATAAAATCAAAGCATTGGGACGCAAGGCACAATGTGTATGCCTATAGCCTTAGAGAAGGTCAGATAAAAAGATATTCTGACGATGGTGAGCCACAGGGTACAGCTGGTATGCCAGTGCTTGATG
>JAXJJE010000310.1:0-2741 GCA_036298405.1 Acutalibacteraceae bacterium | reverse complement strand
CTATGTATGGTTGCAGAAATTCCGTACACCACCTGACCTGCGATTAAATCAAGTGGTTCTTTTCGTTCTGTTCCCCATTTTTCAATCAGCATAGCAATTGCAGGCTTTAGCTCGTCAATGGTTCTTCCCACCATAGCGTACTGAATTGTCCAGTGCAGATTTGGAGAAAAGGTGCTGAACCTTGCCATACTATCTTGACAATACGCCAGAAAGCTTTCAACGAATTGCTCTTTTGTATTGCAGTTTTCGGTAAACTTAATAAAATTATTACGATAGTCCTTGAAGAAATATTCAACCACAGTCTGAAACAAATCGTTCTTTGATTTGAAATAATGGTAGAACATTCCCACCTCGCCACCAACCTTTTCAAGAATCATTCGTACAGATGTAGCTTCAAAGCCGTTTTTAAAAAACAGCTCCATAGCAGCATAGATTATTTCATCCCTTTTGCCACCCTCTAAAACAGCTTTTTTAGGCATTTTTCTCCACCCTTTCAATCCAGTCAATAATTACATCCAAGGCAAGCTTCAGGTTGCCAACCTGACAATGCTGATGAGCATGATCGTCCTCTGTAAAAAGTCTGCTTTCAACGGACTTTGCGTTTGTAAGTGCCTTAATCTGGTCTTCAAGATAAATTGTATATAAGTCGCTTGAGCCAGCCATAACAAGTGTATCCTGAGTAATCATTTCGGACAAAGTTCTGGTGTTGTATTCCTTGATACAGTTAAAGTACTCGCAAGGAGTGCTGACATTTTCAAAAATATAGTATCCCTGCTCAAAAAGCCAGTTTGCAAAATAAATACGATTTAATCTGTTCCCTACAAATTTCCACATAAAATGCTGTGGTCGCTCTGTTAAATAATCAAGAAGCTTTCTACCGATTTTACCTAAACGACCTACGATAGAGCCATAGAAATCGTAAATTAAATCATACATAACAAGCCTTTTTATTCGAGGCTCATAGGCTGCTGCATGTGTTGCAAGGTAACCACCCAATGAAATACCGATAAGGGTTACATCGGTTAAATTATAGTAATCAAGCACTGTGCTTACACTGCTTTCCCACTGAGGAGTCATTTTGATGTTGCAACGGCAAAGCACTTCACCCTGACCAGCACCCTCAAAAAGATAAACATCGTAGCCTGCTTCATACAGATACATTGCGTATCTTACAAACTCCTGCATAAAGCTATCGTAACCACCATGCATTACAATTACACCCTTGCTGTTTTCTGAGTGCTTCATAATATAAACCGGCAGATAGCCAGATTTAAAAGGCACTCGTTCATATTTAATATCTTTATAAGCCTCGGCATAGGCTTCGAAGCACTTTTCATAAAGCACAACCTTCATAAGCTTTCCACTCTTGTCCTTTTCGTTACCCAAGGTGTAAAACTGTGCAGCACGGTAGCAAATAGCACATTTCTCCATATCACCTTGTGCCTTTGCTTTTTCAGCAAGCTCCAAAAACAGCTTTATCCAGACATCAAAGCCTGTTACACGATTGCCTATATCGTTAACCTCGTCATAGCTTAAAATACCCGAAGCGTAAAAACGGTTAAGCTGAAAATTCAAGCCCTCGTCCTTGTGAAAATTATGAAAACCAACTGGAAAATTTGTTATCATAGCCACCCTCCTTTATAAACCGAACTTTGTTCTGTTTATAAAATAACACATTCTTTATCATTTGTCAAGCATAAACAGAATGTTGTTCTGTTTATTAAAAAATAAAAACTTATCAATTTCTAAAACTGATAAGTTTTTACTTAATTTGTTGTTGTTAAAATTAATGGTTAATTGATAAATCAGTAACTTTCTAAACTATAAAAATTCAAGGCCGATGTATTCTTTTTTGAGACTACACCAGCCTTTTGTTTTTTGCGTGTTTACTTTAAGGGGGGATATCAACACAGTGTATGTCTTTATATTTCGATATAATTTTATCTGTGCTATGTCTTATCTACCAAACAAGGTTGCAAAAAATCCTTTCTTTGCTTTTTTGTATCCACAAGCTGTTAAATACTCCGAAACAGGCTTTTTGTATTCTTGTGTGCTGAAAGTGCACTCGACGATGCCCAACTTTCCATCACCATTTTTCTGGCCGAAAGCAATTGTTTTACTATATCTGATCGTCTTACCCTTGAAAGTGCTTTTACTCATTGCCACTCCACCTAGTCCGGCAGTTTTCTGAACAGTCTCGGTTTCGTCTAATTCGCTCCATGTATTATCATTGTTCAGCGTGGCAACAAACTTGAATTCACGCATTTCATTAGTCACTAAACTCGGAGCAAAGAAGGTTGCATCCATCCATTTTACACTAGTGATTATTTTGTTGCCTTCTACTGTAATAATATATTTTTTATCATTGCCATTTAATGATAGAGCACCATTTAATACTTGCTGAATAGTTAGGTTTGCCATATTCAAGTCATCCTTTATTTAAAATTAACACTTAATAAATTTAAAAGTGTGCCAATCGTAGTGTGTGCACAAAAAACAGAACCACGATTATAGCCAAACAGATCATATAATCATTCAAGTTTAACTCATATAATATACTACATTTCATTGTTTTAAGCAATGGCTCAATCCTATTCACGAGGACTATCCAATAATCACAACCCGATAATATTAAAGCTTTTTATTCATTATAAAATCTCTCTTCTCTTAAAAGCATTGTTTAAGTACATTCAAAATATCATAGTGTGTCATATATTTATATCCACCACCCTCATAGGATG
>JAXJJE010000309.1:0-2714 GCA_036298405.1 Acutalibacteraceae bacterium | reverse complement strand
CCCTTAACTTCTCGTGATTATTAAAAATGCCTTTTCAAGGCATTTTTAGGAAAAACTATGAGTTAAGGACTCCGTCCTTAAAACCTGCAAGGGCTTTGCCCTTGACCCACCACCCTTTAAAAAGGGTGGACCTAAACTTTACGCTTTTCTCTATCAAAGTTTGTTATCTGCCCGACAAACTACAATTTGTTTCAGTCTAAAATCCTACCTTATATACTTTTATTATTTCTTTTTCTTTTCAGCTTTATCAGCCTCATACACCACAAAGGCTTCATTTACATCACCAGCAAATTTTACCTCGCCTTTTTTAAGATATATCGCCTTCTGGCACATTTCCTTTACACTGTCTTTAGAGTGGCTTACAAACAGCACAGTCTTACCTGCCTTGATTATCTCACCTACTCTGTTTTTACATTTCTTTTTAAATGTAGCATCACCAACGCTTAAAGCCTCATCTATAACAAGAATATCAGGGTCGATATTAACATTTATAGCAAAGCCCAAACGCATTTTCATACCACTTGAATATGTTCTTACAGGCTGGTCTATATAATCACCAAGCTCTGCAAATTCTATAATCTTTGGCTCTATCTCTTTGATATAGCTATCCTTTAAACCAAGTGTATATCCACGCAGATAAATATTCTCTCTGCCCGACATCTCAAGTGCAAAGCCTGCTGTAAGCTCCAGCAAGGCTGCAACCGAGCCATTTACATTAACCTCTCCACTATCTGGGAACGCAACACCTGTAATCATTTTAAGCAAGGTAGACTTACCAGCACCGTTATCGCCAATAATACCCACGCTTTCACCCTCGAATATCTCTAGCGACACATTTTTAAGTGCCATATGGTGCTTAGCGTTCTTTGGCTTAAAAAATAACGACTTAAAACGCTCACGGTCATTTTTAAACAGTATATAGTCCTTTGACACATTGTCAAATTTAATCATTGTTTTTGCTTCTGCCACTGCAATCTACCTTTCTAATTACAATACATCAGGAATCTTTTTGCGTAGTCTGTTATAGTTATACATTCCTAAGAAGAACAGCACAACAAGCTCTGCAAGGAATATGCCAAGCTCTAACGGGTCATTCCAGATAAACTGATTATACAGCACAGCCTTTCTGTAGCCATTTGCAAAAAAGTTAATTGGGTTTAATAGCATAACCTTATTCAGTACTTCGTTACTCATATCGTATGAGTTATATATAATACCAGAAAGCCAGAATATACCAGTCATAATAGACATTACCATATTGTCAAAATCAGCACTAAAGGCTCCCATTGGTGCAGTTGTCCATGATAAGAACAAAAAGAACATAAACATTAACGGTATAAGCAATAACAGCTGTAACGCATACAGCGTAAGCATACCATTAAGCACAACTACTAACACAAGCATTATTGCACAAAGCATAAGCTGTACATAAAGCTTTGACATCAAGGTGTAGGTCATAATAGTAGACACAGGGAATGATATTTTAGTTACAAAATGCCTGTTTACTCTTATAGATTTCATACCATGTATAATACTGTCTTGCATAAAAAACCAAGGCACAAAGCCAACAAGCATAAATAAAAATCTGTCAAATATTACTGTATTACCATCAAGAAAAACCTCTACATTACCCGATTTTTTAAAACCAAGAGCAAAGGCAAACCAATATACAAATAATGTAAACGACGGCTTTACAACAGCCCAGAATGGACCTATTACAGCACCCTTATATGTTTTAATAAGCTCGTTTTTTGCCAGTCTTACAATCTGACCCCAAAAGCCTTTATGTTCTTTAAAAATCTGAAACAATTATTCTCACCCATTCGATTAAATTAGATATATTTCTACAAACAGCCTGTATATTCGGCTAACGGCTACATAGCCTATAGCCAACCTCTACAAACCACTTTTTACCCATTTTCTATAATATCTATTTTAAACTATTTTCAGCAAATGTCAATATAACACCATACAGATTATATATTCACCACCCTTGAATTTATAGCATTTTTTTACTATAGCATTTATATTAATTACAGTATAATTTGATTATGTGAATATAGTATTAATAAATTTTAAAGCTTATGCTAAAGACTTACACAAAAAAGCTGACATCATTAAATTAAGATGTCAGCCTTTTGCTACGATTAAAAATATTAAGCTTTAATTATCAGCTCTGCACCTTCAAGAACTCATTCTGCATATAGTCATATACTTCCTGTGGCAGATTTGAGAATGTGTAGCATTTGTCAGTATATTCCTTTGGTGGGTAGATAAGCTCGTTGTTCTTTATTTCGTCGTCAAGCAAATCATAGGCAGCCTGATTTGGTGTTGAATAACCAATATACTCTGAATTAGCCTTTGCAACCTCTGCCTCAAGCATATAGTTTATAAACTTCTCGGCTAGATCTTTGTTCTGTGCAGTTTTTGGAATACACATTGAATCAATAAACAGATTAGAGCCTTCTTCTGGCAAAACATAATCAAGATTTGGGTTATTACCCATCATAATTGCAACATCGCCTGCGTAGTATGGTGCAAGTGCAGCCTGGTCTGTTTCCATTTCTGTAAACACCTGATCCATTACATACTTTTTAAGTATAGGCTTTTGCTCCTTTAGGTAAGCAGACGCTACATCTATATCCTTTTTTGTAACCTCTGTAGGAGTGATACCCTTTAGCTTCATAGCAATAGCCATAGCATCTCTTGAGTTG
>JAXJJE010000308.1:0-4627 GCA_036298405.1 Acutalibacteraceae bacterium | reverse complement strand
CGCAAGACCATTTACTAAGCCTACTGTGTCGTTCTTGTCGGTTACTTCTGGCTTGTACTTTCTTGGACCTAAGAAGTCCTCTATATTTTTAAGAGTTACAGAAACCTTGTAGCTTTCGTCATCTACTATATTAACTGCTGTTTTTCTTAGCAGGTCGGTAATACGTCTTTCTAGCGTACGCACACCAGCTTCTTTTGTATAGCTGTCGATTAAGTCATACATTGCAGTTTTTGTTATTTTAAACTGAGTTGCTTTTATACCACAGTTTTTCATTGCCTTAGGCAATAAATGCTTTGTAGCTATGTTATATTTTTCTTCACGTGTATAGCTATCGATTTCTATTACGTCCATTCTGTCACGAAGTGGTGCTGGAATTGATGAATAATCATTTGCTGTTGCTATAAAAAATACCTTGCTTAAATCGTAAGGCAGGTCAATATAGTGGTCTACAAACTTATTATTCTGCTCTCCGTCAAGCACCTCTAGAAGTGCAGAGGTTGGGTCGCCTTTGTAATCGCTTGCAAGCTTGTCAATCTCGTCAAGTATCAATACTGGGTTAGAGGTTTCTGCAAGCTTGATAGCATTCATAATTCTACCTGGCATAGCACCTATATATGTTCTACGGTGACCTCTTATTTCTGACTCATCGTGAACACCACCAAGTGCTATTCTCTGGCATTTTCTGTTAATAGCAACAGCAATAGACTGTGCTATTGATGTTTTACCAACACCAGGTGGGCCAACAAAGCATAGTATTTGACCCTTTACATCTGGTGAAAGCTTACGAACAGCCAAAGCCTCTAAAATTCTATCCTTTACCTTTGTAAGACCATAATGATTTTTTTCCAGATGGTCTTTAGCTGATTTTATAGATATAACCTCTTTATCAAAGGTATTCCATGGCAAATCAAGACATAAATCAAGGTAATTGCGTATTACATTAGCCTCCTGCGACGCTGATGGAAGATTGATAAGCTTCTGACATTCCTTTACAAGAACCTTTTCAGTTTCCTCCGGAAGCTTCAGCTCTTCAATTCTCTGCATATATTCGCTTACCTCTTCAGCCTCTTCGCTGTCGATGTTAAGCTCTTCTTCAATAACCTTTAGCTGTTCACGCAGAAAATACTCTCGCTGATGCTCGTCAATTCTCTCTCGTGTCTTTTTCTGTACCTCGTCCTCAACTGAGAGGATATAGGCTTCTTCTGAAAGATGTAGAATTAAGTCATCTAGTCTATCATCAATTTTTAAATCCTCAAGAATTTCTTGCTTATCCTGATAGCTCATTCTTGTGTTACCAGCGATAAGGTCACAAAGCACACCGTTATCCTTACATATATTTACCTTGTATATAACATCAGATGGGAACTTTGGCACAAATGTCAAGAATGTGTCAAAGGTTTCTCTCAGTGACCTTGCAAGAGCAACCTGTTCGATTGTTTCTTCATTCTGCTCGATAATAGGAGCAATAACACCAGTAAGATATGGCTTTTTCTCACCTGGTGAAAGCAGCTTTGCTCTTTGCTTACCCTCTACAACAACACGGATTACATTTTCTGGCTGGCGTAAAATCTGCTTAATTTCTGCAATTACACCTATGCTGTACAAATCTTTATGTGTTGGCTTATCAATATCAATGTCACGCTGTGCAACAACAAAGATTTTTTGGTCGGTTTTCATTGCCTTTTCTATTGCCAGTGCAGACATTTTTCTGCCTACATCAAAATGCAATAGCATACCAGGGAACACTACCATTCCTCTAAGTGCAAGCACAGGCATTTCTATTATATCCTCTGTAAGACATACCTCTTTTACAACATCTTTTATTTCATTGTTTTCCATAATTTACCTCCTTACCCAGAGCTTATTCCTACATACATTATAATCTATTCTTTATATAAAAGCAAATTGCAATTACTGTCATTTATAAAATTACTTGTTATTTTCGTACTCTTCACGCAGGATTGAAAAAAACAGTCTGCCCACATACTGATTATTCATATAGAAATAATCACGCAGTGTACCCTCGTAGGTAAAGCCACATTTCTCAATTACACGCTTTGATGGTGCGTTGATTGTTTTTGTGCATATCTGCACCTTATGCAGATTAATTTTATTAAAGCCGTAATCTATAACAGCCTTTGTAGCCTCGGTTGCATAGCCTCTGCACTGAAACTGTGAGCCTATACAATACTCAATTTCTGCAAAATGGTTTTTGCTGTCTACTAAAAAGTAGGCTATCTGTCCTATACACTCATTATTTTCTTTATCAATAACTGCCCAACGGTAGTAATCTTCTCTTTGATATGAGCCTATATATTTATCAAGCAAGCCCTTAACCTCTTCTTTTGTAGAATAAACAGGCTCTGAATAAAGTGCTTGGATTTTCTCGTCTGCTACCCAATATTTAAGCATAGCATCGTCATCACTGTACTTGAATGGTCTTAGTATTAGTCTTTCTGTTTCTATAGCCTGTGTACCAATATGAGTAAGCATAAAATCATCTCCTGATAAATATTTTTGTAATCCCTAATATACAAGCATAGGCTGTAACCAGAGTCATAGTTACAGCCTAAATTTGTTGATTAAATCAGCAAGCGTCGTTTCGCTTACTGCGTTTTTTCACTTCTTTTTTGTCATCAGAATCATCCAGCAAAAGCTTTCTCTCCTGATTATGGATAATTGTAACAACGCTTGGGTCTTTTACAGTTTCGGCTGAAATTATAACCTTTTCAATTGTTATATCTGATGGCACCTTAAACATAAGGTCCATAAGAATATTTTCCATAATAGAACGCAAGCCTCTTGCACCAGTGTTTTCTTCCATTGCCTTTTCTGCAATAGCAACAAGTGCTTCTTCTTCGAACTCAAGCTCTACATTGTCAAGCTCAAAAATCTTTTTGTACTGCTTAACAAGTGAGTTTTTAGGCTCTGTTAGAATTCTGATAAATCCATCTTTATCAATAGCATTAAGATGTGTAATAATAGGCAATCTGCCTATTAGCTCTGGAATAAGACCATACTTAACAAGGTCATGTGGTACAACGTTTTTCATCCAGCTGTTTTCCCTTGCAAGCTGGTCTTTGGACTTAACATCAGCACCAAAGCCGATTGCAGAGCTTGTTACACGCTTTTCCATTGTTTTTTCCAAACCGTCAAAGGCACCACCACATATAAACAAAATATCCTTTGTGTTTATACGCAGGCACTCCTGCTGTGGGTGCTTTCTACCACCCTGTGGTGGAACATTAGCGTCTGTTCCCTCAAGAATTTTAAGCAAAGCCTGCTGAACGCCCTCACCACTTACATCTCGTGTAATTGATGGGTTTTCTGACTTTCTTGAGATTTTATCTATTTCATCGATATAGATAATTCCCTTTTCTGCCTTTGCAATGTCAAAATCTGCTGCCTGAATAAGACGAAGCAGGATATTTTCTACATCTTCACCCACATAGCCTGCCTGTGTAAGAGTTGTAGCATCTGCAATAGCAAAAGGAACATCAAGAATTTTTGCTAAATTCTGAGCAAGAAAGGTTTTACCTGTACCAGTTGGTCCAAGCATCAGAACATTGCTCTTGACAAATTCAACATCATCATCTGTATTATTTATTCTTTTGTAGTGGTTGTATACAGCAACGCAAAGCGTCTTTTTGGCTTCGTCCTGTCCTACAACATAATCATCAAGCCCAGCCTTTATTTGCTCTGGCTTTAAAAGTGGCTTTTGCTTTTTGGCTGATTTTTTGCTTGATGTTGGCACTGGTGCACTATCGTCCAGAATAGTCTGACATAACCCTATACATTCTTCGCAAATATAAACACCATTACCCTCTATAAGTCTTATAGAATCACTTTGTGGTCTGCCACAAAATGAACAACAAAGCCTTCTTTTATCATCCTTGCTTGCCATAATACAACTCCTCTCTACCGTATGATCAAATTATCTGCTAACTACCTTATCTATCAAACCGTACTCACAAGCCTCTTGTGCTGACATAAAGTTGTCACGGTCAGTATCCTTTTCGATTACCTCAATAGGCTGACCAGTATTCGCTGATAAAATACCATTTAATCTTGTCTTGATACGGTCAATATAGTTAGCGTGAATCATAATGTCAGACGCCTGACCCTTGAAGCCACCTAGTGGCTGATGAATCATAATGTCTGCATTTGGCAAAGCGTAACGCTTGCCCTTTGTACCTGATGATAGCAAGAACGCACCCATACTTGCAGCCATTCCCATACAGATAGTAGAAACATCGCACTTAATATACTGCATTGTATCGTAAATTGACATACCAGCAGTTACAGAGCCACCTGGGCTGTTGATATAAAGTGAAATATCCTTTGTTGGCTCCTGACTTTCAAGATATAGAAGCTGTGCAACAACAACGCTTGCAGAAGCGTCGTTTACCTCGCCGGTAAGCATTACAATTCTCTCGTTTAATAGACGAGAGAAAATATCGTAAGAACGCTCTCCACGGCTTGTTTGCTCAACTACATAAGGTACAAAATTACTATTCATAATCTCCATTGTAAACATTCCTTTCAAAATACATTATATTTTTTGCAGATAGCAGAGTAGTATCTGCTATCTGCATAAGTAAGTCCCCAAAACTATACCGTATTATCT
>JAXJJE010000307.1:0-3668 GCA_036298405.1 Acutalibacteraceae bacterium | reverse complement strand
TACAGCGTACATCATCTCTGGTTTTCGTAAGTCTCGTATTCTTATTGGTAAAGCCGGTATTCGTATTCCTATCTTAGAACGATTGGATAAATTGAGCTTAAAAATGTTCTCTGTAGATGTTAAGACTACAGACTTTGTTCCTAACGCTGAGTACATAAATGTCAAGGTTGACGCAACCGTTAAGATTCGTATCGGTCAAAGCGAGGAAATGATGACACTAGCTTCTAAGTTCTTCTTAAACGAAGGTGAGGCTATGATCATCAGCCGTGTGCAGGATACTTTGGAAGGTAATATGCGTGAGATCGTTGGTCAGATGAAGTTGGAAGAAATGGTTATAGACCGTAAGGCTTTCGGTGATCGTGTTCAGGAAAATGCTGTTCCAGATCTACAGAAGATGGGTCTTGAAATGATTTCTTTCAATGTTCAGTCCTTTGCTGATCAGAACAATGTAATCGAGGACTTGGGTATTGACAATATTGCCCAAATTAAGAAGGGTGCTGCTATTGCAAAAGCTCAGGCTGATCGTGATATTGCAATTTCACAGGCACAGGCAGCAAAAGAAGCTAACGACGCAAAGGTTCAGGCTAATATGGAGATTGCCGAGAAGCAGACTGCTTTGTCAATCCGTCAGTCAGAGCTTAAACAGCAGAGTGACGTTAAAAAGGCTGAAGCCGATGCAGCTTACTATATTCAGGAGCAGGAGCAGAGAAAGACTATCGAAGTTACATCTGCAAACGCAAACATCGCAAAGGCTGAGCGTGAGGCTGAGCTGAAGGCTCGTGAGGTTGAGGTTAAGAAGCAGACACTTGATGCTGAAATCCGTGCAAAAGCTGATGCAGAGCGTTATCGTCAAGAGCAGGAAGCACAGGCTGAGCTGTTTAAGCGTCAGAAGGATGCAGAAGCTCGTCGTTATGAGCAGGAGCAGGCTGCTGCAGCTGAAATGAAGATTGCAGAGGCACAGCGTTTTGCAAGAGAGCAAGAAGCTGAAGGTATTGCAGCCGTTGGTAAGGCAGAAGCTGAGGCTATCCGTGCAAAGGCTCTTGCTGAAGCAGAAGGTATCGACAAAAAGGCTGAAGCTATGAAGAAGTACGGCGAAGCTGCTGTAGTAGAAATGATTATGAGTGCTCTGCCAGATATCGCCCGTAATGTTGCTGAGCCACTAAGTAAGGTTGATAAGATTACTATGTATGGCGAAGGTAACTCTGCTAAGCTGGTTGGTGATATCGTTAACTCAACCACTCAGATTACAGAAGGTATTTCTGCTGGTATGGGTATTGACCTTAAGAGTCTGCTGATGGGTGCTCTTGGTGGCAAGCTAGCTGCCGACAATAACTCACCTGTTGTAGTTGTTCCTGATATGTTAGGTAATGTAAAACCACCTGTTAATCAGAACAACGACAATGTAACAGAGTAAACAACCGAATAAATTTTATATTAAAAAACAGGCTTCCTCGCCAAGCAAGCGAGGAGGCTGTTTTTGTTTTTATGAATTTTAATTTATATTATCTACCTGTCAGCAAATTCAGCTTTTGCGATGTTGAAATCAGTTGAAAAATAACAAATGCTTATTAACCTTTTAATAAATTAAAAAAAATAAAAATATTTGTGATATTTTGGTAATTTGAATTGTTATTACTATGAAAGGCCTTTTACAACACAGCTAAAAATATTATAATTGGTTGTAAATTCTCAGAAAGGAAAGGAATGTATGGATGCTTTTAAGTTTAACAGAATAGCTGAACAATACACCGATGTCGTGTATCGTGCAACACTCAGCTATTGCAAAAATAAAAGCGACGCTGAAGATATAGTACAGAATACCTTTATAAAGCTGTTGAAAACAGATATGGAATTCAATGACGATGAGCATATAAGAAAGTGGTTGATAAAAGTTGCTATGAATGAGTGTAAAAATATGTGGAAATCATTCTGGCACAGGAATATTACATCGTTTGAAGAGCTTGAAAAGGAACCTGAATATATGGAACCAGACGAAAAGGAGCTTTTTGATGAGGTTATGAAGCTTCCTAAAAAATACAGCGTGGTTTTGCACCTTTATTATTATGAGGGGTATAGCGTTAAAGAAATTTCACAAACTCTTGAAATTACAGAAAGCAATGTGCAAACCCGACTTATGAGAGCAAGAAATAAATTAAAAGAATGTTTACAGGAGGCGTGGATATGAGCGTTGATAAAGATAATTACGAATTTTATAAAAGTACTTTTAATAAGGTTCACGCATCTGATGAACTAGTCAGAAAGGTGAAAGAGATGACAGAGGTTAAATCAAAAAATAAGATATATACTATAAGAAAGGCGTTTTGTGTAGCAGCTGCTGCAGCACTTATCTTTGCAGCCGGCAATGTGGTTGTATATGCAGCAACTGGTGAAAGCTGGGTAGAAAAAATTGCTGTGAGTGCTATATTCAATGGTGAGGAAAAGGAGATTGAACTAGACAAAATCACAGATGAAAACGGTGATGTATCCTACAAGATGAAATTAGATCTTTACGGTACGACATCAGAGCATGAATCAGAGGACGGCACAACATATTCATATCCGTCATATACTATTGATACTGAACATTTTTACATTGATGGTAACAGCACACCTGTGCGTATTGAATTTACTGAGGCAGAGCCAGTGCTTGTACAGGAGAATGACAGAGTGTATCTGGAGATTTCTTCAGAGGGTATAAAAGAGGATATCACCGAGGATTTTGCAGACGGTAAAGCAAGCGTTGTTGTTATAGAAGGAGAAAATGAATTAGTTGCAACTGTTGAGGGCACTGTTGATTCATACACTATTGATTGGAGTGAGTAACAGGTAATTGCAACTATAATTTTAATTGTTGAATAAAGCCTTTAAGCTATAGTATTGATTTATCGAAACTACCCCATGAAATTCTGTTACCAAGCAGGATTTCGTGGGGTAGTTTTTGTGCAAGTATAGATGATTTTCGTCAGCAGTTATTAATGATGATGATGATGATGTCCGTGACCTGAGTGACTATGGTGCTCTATGTGGCAATGCTTTGCTTCGCAATGCTCGTCTGGTGTTTCAAGCTCAAGTGTTGTATGAGCAATGCCGTGCTCCATCAGCTCGTCACGGATTTTATGTTTAATTTTAGCAGGCTCGAACTCTGTTACAATGTGCATAGTAGCGTAATTATTCTGTCCGTCTATACTCCAGATGTGAATGTGGTGAACATCAACAATGCCGTCAATATCCATAATATGTTCTTTTATTTTCTTAACATCAATGCCGTTAGGTGTTTTTTCAAGAAACAGGTCAATTGCTGATTTTAGATTTTTTATAGCGTTTACAAGGATAAATGAAGATACACCAATTGACATAATAGGGTCAATTAAAGTGAAATCTGTAAAGTGCATTACAATGGCACCAACAAGTACAACTATCCAGCCAAGTACATCCTCAAGCATATGCAGGTTAACTGCCTTTTGATTTAAAGAGCCTTTTTCACGAGTGAAGAAAGCTGCACCAGCGTTTACACAAACTCCAAAAACAGCAAAAATAATCATACCACTGTAATTGATTTCTGCTGGATTTATAATTCTACCAATAGCGTTGTAAATAACTATAGCAGAACCAGATAGCAGAATAAAGGTTGTTATTATACTGCCAATAACAGAGTATCGTGTGTAGCC
>JAXJJE010000306.1:0-1868 GCA_036298405.1 Acutalibacteraceae bacterium | reverse complement strand
TGCTTATACTGATATTATTTAAAATCGGCAAAAATTTTCGAGCTAATATTAAACTATATTAAAAAGTAGACAAGGATTTGCAAGCAAATTTTGCATCAAACAAATACTTACCCACAGCAAGGTTATCACCTTTAAAGAACGCAGTATGAAGTTTGGTACAAAACATACCGTAAAGATGTCTGCTTTTTAATGGAGTTTATCTATAACTTCATCAACAGCAATACCAAATCTATCAGCATCATCAGATTTTATAGTATTCAACAAAGATATAATTGTTTTCTGAGTTTTAATATTTGAAACACTAATAGCTTTCTTCAACATTTTTCTTGAAGGTAAATGATTCAAACATCTATACATTATAATTTTCGCCCACTCAGGAGCTGTCACCGTCATATTAGCTACTCCTAAAACAGTAAACTCAAATGCTTTATCTGACGAAAATGCTTCTATTAAATGTACTAGTCCAAACATCATTTCATGGTTATCAGTATTATCATCAAAAACTCTACACAAATCAACTATATCCTCTTCGTGCATTACCTCAAATAAATCACTTGAAATATCTTCAAACTTTTCTATTTCTTGTCAGTATTCAGCAAGCGATTTTCATATAGTTCATTTATCAGCTTATTCATAGTTATCCCTTTCTTCAGACATAATCAATCTATATAAAATACAACAACCCCCCACTGCATTTTTAATACAGTGGGGGTAAATCATCTATTAAAAACTATAGCTTTTAAATTACTTTAGCTTCCATAGCTCCTTAGCATACTGAAGGATTGTTCTGTCTGATGAGAAGTGACCAGCGTTTGCTACGTTCTTTAGGCACTGCTTACCAAACTTGATTCTGTCGCTGTAATTCTGGTTACACTCGATCTTCTTGTCTACATATGACTGTAGGTCAAGCATGATGAAGTAGTGGTCTGGAGCATGCCAGTGTGTACCGTCAAGTAGTGCTCTGTGTAGCTCTACAAAGCTACCCTCGCCCTGATGGTCAACACCGTCTGAGAATGTACCGTCAACTAGTGTGTCGATAGCCTTCTTAATCATTGGGTTAGAATCATAGATTGCTCTTGGGCAGTAAGCGTTTCTAGCCTTTAGATCCTCGATATCTTCAACTCTAGCACCAAAGATATACTCGTTCTCTTCGCCAGCCTTCTGTGTAATCTCAACATTAGCACCGTCGTAAGTACCAAGTGTAACAGCACCATTTAGCATAAACTTCATGTTACCTGTACCAGAAGCCTCTAGACCTGCTGTTGAAATCTGCTCTGAAATATCAGCAGCTGGGAAGATCTTCTCGCCGTAAGAAACGTTGTAGTTAGATACGAATACAACCTGTAGCTTATCCTTTGTATCTGGGTCGTTGTTAACTAGCTTAGCAATCTCGTTGATATACTTGATGATAGCCTTAGCTCTTGCATAACCAGGAGCAGCCTTAGCACCAAAGATAAATGCTGTTGGGTTCCAGTTAGGTAGCTCGCCAGCCTTTAGCTTCTGGTAAATAGCAACGATTGAGAAAGCGTTGATTAGCTGTCTCTTGTACTCGTGCAATCTCTTAACCTGTACATCAAAGATAAAGCTTGGGTCGATATATACGTTGTCGTGCTTCTGAATGAACTCAGATAGCTGCTTCTTCTTTAGGTCCTTAATAGCGTTGAACTCTTTGATAGCCTTCTCGTCAATCTTATTGTTAAGCTTATCTAGCTTATCTAGATCTCTTAGCCAGCCTTCGCCAACTCTCTTTGTGATAAACTCAGAAAGCTCTGGGTTACATAGGCCTAGCCATCTACGCTGTGTAATACCGTTTGTCTTGTTCTGGAAACGCTCTGGATATACCTGATACCACTCTTTTAGAACGTCGT
>JAXJJE010000305.1:0-1472 GCA_036298405.1 Acutalibacteraceae bacterium | reverse complement strand
TACCTATGGCTGTCAGCAGAATGTTTCTGACAGTGAAAAAATAAAGGGCTTACTTGCACAGATGGGCTATGAATTTACAGAAAAGCCAGAAGATGCTGATTTTATATTATTTAACACCTGTGCTGTAAGAGAGCACGCAGAAGACAGAGTATTTGGTAATGTTGGTGCTTTAAAAACAATTAAACGCAAGCACCCGTCTGTACTTATTGCATTATGTGGCTGTATGATGGAGCAAGAGCATATTGCAAACCGTATATATAAGAGCTTCCCTTTTGTTGGCTTGGTTTTTGGTACAAACTATATACATCAATTTCCACAGCTACTTTACAAATGCTTATCAAATGGCAAGCGTGTAGTTGTAAGAGGCAACGAGGATACCACAATTTACGAGAATATCCCAACAAGACGTGACGGTACATTCAAGGGCTGGTTACCTGTTATGTATGGCTGTAACAATTTCTGTACATACTGTATTGTACCATATGTAAGAGGCAGAGAGCGTAGCCGTAACCCACAAAATGTACTTGACGAGGCTAGAGAGCTTATAAACAGTGGCTACAAGGATATTACCCTGCTTGGTCAGAATGTAAACTCTTATGGTAAGGGCTTGCCAGAGGATTCTAAAATGAGCTTTGCACAGCTTATTTCAGAGATTGATAAGATAGACGGTGACTATTGGCTAAGATTTATGACCTCACATCCAAAGGATTGCTCAAAGGAGCTTATTGACGCAATAGCAAGCAGTAAGCATATTTCTACTCATCTGCACCTGCCTTTCCAGAGTGGTAGCGACAGAATTTTAAAGCAGATGAACAGACATTACGACAGAGAAAAATATCTTGAAATTATAAGATATGCAAAGGAGAAAATTCCTAACCTTTCACTTACAAGTGACATAATCGTAGGCTTCCCAGGTGAAACCTATGAGGATTTCAAAGAAACACTTTCGCTTGTAGAGGAGGTTGGCTTTACTTCTTTATTTACATTCATATACTCACCACGAGAGGGTACACCTGCTGCAAAAATGGACGATCCGATTTCATACGAAGAGAAAAACAAGTGGTTTCAGGAGCTTCTTGCTTTGCAGGAGAGTATATCTGCAAAACGCTGTGCAGGTATGGTTGGCAATACCTATAAGGTGTTGGTAGAAAGTGAAACAGGCAAGGGTAATATACTTCAAACCCGTACATCAGGTAATATTATTGTTGAGGTTGAGGGCGATGCTTCACTTATTGGTACATTCCAGAATGTAGAGGTTACTCAATCACGCAATTGGATATTAAAAGGTAAATTTATTTAATTTGGAGGAAACAAAAATGACAATGGTTGAACTAGCAAGAGAGCTTGGTAAGGAAATTCAGAAGGATCCCCGTTACGCTGCTTACGTTGCAGCACAGGAAAAGGCTGATGCCGACCAGGAACTGCAGGATATGATTGGTCAGTTCAACCTGAAAAAGATTGATCTGCAGAAC
>JAXJJE010000304.1:0-1126 GCA_036298405.1 Acutalibacteraceae bacterium | reverse complement strand
TCACTCAAATAATCACTCCTTACCGTTTTCAAGCTGTTCAGCCTGTGAATTTATAAGTCTTGCGTTTGCAAGCTCTACCTCGTCCTGTAGATTTATATTGCTCCATATAATTTCGTGCTGTGTACTATAACCATTCATAGCAAGCCACATACTGCAAATTTTACTTATAACAGGGTTGAGCAAATATCTGTAATGCTCAAGCTCACTTGTAAGAATATCAGCCTGCTGTGATGACATTCTTTCGGTACTGCTCCACGAAAGACCAAGTAAAAAGGGTGGAATACTAAGCTTTGAAACTACCTGTTCAAGTAATAATCTACCAGGTGTTTGACAATCAAGAATTTGATTATCAGCACCAATAACCTTTATATCAACATCACCAACAGCCACAAAGTCAGATCCTCCCCCACCCTGCATAGCTTTGCTCCATTCACTAGCTATCATTTCAGCACGTTGCTGTGTATATACACCGTCTGTACCGTCATTAGGTGGATTATATGTAACTGCAAATCGAATGTTACCAGCTCTCTCCCAATTTTGCCCTATCGCTGTAAAGATTTTAAGCAATATATCACTTACAAAGGGCAAGCCCTGCAAAATAGATGTTCCTCCTATTTGATTTGGCTGTGGATTAAGTGAAGTGAGCAAAATCAAATCTTGATTTTGTACAGGCTGTACACTACCATCACTCCCCCTTACACTCACATCAAGCTCAAGAGGATTATTCTTTTTAGGTTTAAGCATAATATCCTGATTATCTGCAATATATACACCATAAATCCCACTAAAATCCTTGTATGGAATAATCTCTGCAACAGCTGTACCATATGTAAGTAATCTGTCAAAATAGGTACTTATAAAGCATTTAAAGCCTGTATTATTACCACAGGTTTTTATATTATCAATAAAAAGCTGTAGCTCTCTGTCTACCTTTTTATTGCCTGTTGCAATTTCAAACACACCAAGTAATCTCACAAGCTTATTTATAGCTGAGTCTATAATTGGTATAGCCTCTCTTAGTGAAGCGTACAATAAATGCTGTGAATTATTAAGTGGTATATAGCTATTAAACACATTAAAAGGATTGCTAAAGCTATAACCTGTTACTGTTTGGGCAATCTTAGGT
>JAXJJE010000303.1:0-5307 GCA_036298405.1 Acutalibacteraceae bacterium | reverse complement strand
TATGTGTAGATGTCAGCAGCTGAAAGAGAACCACCTGGATGACCTGATTTAGCATTGAATGTGCCTATAATAGCACCCATACGGGACTTACAGGCATTAATCTGAAGTTGCAGTTTTTCTGCACTGTTCATAGTACAAACTTCCTTTCTAAAATCACTCAAGCTTAAGGGCTTAAGGATAAAATTCTTGTTAATTTACGCTATTATGCAGTGTTTCAAATACATTATATATTAAAAACAGCTTTATTACAAGTACCTTTTATCTTTATTTTGTATATAAAGTGTGAATTATTTAAAATTATTAATATTTCGATTTTAAAAATACAATTACAGTATTATTTTATTGCTACAGCAATTGGTTTGCGATTTTTAAAGTAGCAATAGCTTTCAAATCCAATTGATTTAAGCATTTTTAAGACTTCATTAATACCTTTACCTAAATCCTCTTTTTTATGTGCGTCAGAACCAATTGTTATAAGTCTGCCACCAAGCGAATAATATCTTTCCAGTAAAAATCTATCTGGCATTGTTGTGCCTATTTCTTGTCTCAATCCAGACGAATTAACCTCTAGTGCTTTACCATTCTTTATAAGGTTAGTAAATATTTTATCTATCATAGGTAGATACTCAGTAATATCTATAGCTATATTGTGCACTCCACAAATGTAGCGTAGGGGGTAGGTAAGATGAGAAAGACTGTCGAATTTATTCCAGCTTACTATCTCTAACAGCTCGTTAAAATATGTGTGTAAAAGCTCCTTAGCAGACTCTTCTGTATATTCAAGCCAAAAGAAATCTCTTTTACCACGCACATTATGCACAGAGGCAAGCACAAAGTCATAATCATCAAGTGCTAGTATTTCATCAGCAGCTACTAAATCATGTACAGGCTCACCAAGCTCGATTCCTCTTAACAAAGTAAGCTTGCCTGCATATTTAAGCTGATTTTCTTTCAGGCTTTCTATAGCCTGTGGTATACTCTTAGAAAAATCACCAAATTCATCTTCCTGTGGCTTTATCCAGCTATGTACCTCGCAATGGTCTGTAACCGTAAGTACATTTATTCTAAGCTTAATAGCCTGCTTGCACATATCGTCTATTTTTTCACAGCCGTCAAAGCTATATTCGCTGTGGATATGACAGTCACAAATAAAATCAAAGTCAAAGCTCATATAATCAACTCCTTTTGATTATTTAACAGAAATACAAAAAGGGTGGTAAAACCACCCTGTATTGATTATTCAATTTCCCAGTTGTGCCAAACATTCTGCACATCGTCGTTGTCTTCAAGATTGTCAAGAAGCTTCTGCATTTTCTTCTGAGCTTCCTCGTCGTCAATCTTTGTATATGTTGAAGGAACCATCTCAACCTCGGCACTTGCAAACTGATAGCCAAGATTTGACAAAGCTTCGTTAACCTCACTGAAGTCAGCAGGCTCAGTAAAGATTGTGAATACATCGTCCTCAACCTCAACATCAGCTGCACCACTTTCAAGTGCGTCTTCCATTACCTTGTCCTCGTCAAAGTCACATTCTTCTCTGTCTACAATAAGAACACCCTTCTGTGAGAACATAAATGATACGCAGCCTGGTGTACCCATATTGCCACCAAATTTGTCAAAGTAATGTCTTACGTCGCCAGCTGTACGGTTACGGTTATCTGTAAGTGTTTCTACAATTACAGCAATACCACTTGGTCCATAGCCCTCATAAGTAATAGCCTCGTAGTTATTTGTGTCACCATCACCAGAAGCCTTTTTAATAATTCTTTCAATATTATCGTTAGGAACATTGTTAGCCTTTGCCTTAGCTATACAATCTCTTAGCTTAGAGTTTACTGTAGGGTCTGCACTACCACCATCTCTTACTGCAACAGCAAGCTCACGACCGATTTTTGTAAAAATTTTCGCTCTGGCAGCGTCATTCTTGCCCTTTTTCTGTTTAATTGTACTCCATTTATTATGTCCTGACATTAATAAATCCTCCCTAAAAATAACGGTTAGATATATTGTATCACATAATTTCAATCTTTGCAATATTGGGGTACGATTATATTAAATCAGAAATAAAAAACGAATAGCTATAATCCAATAGAATCGTTTTTAAATATGTGTAATCACTATCTGTCTGAATTAAATCAGGTCGTTTTCACAGGCAGTAAGTGCAACCCCACATGAAATCAAGATAAAAAATGATTTTATAAAATTATTTTCTATCCTTAATATCATTATAAGAGTTAAGCTGTACAATAAACCGTACTATAAAGCTAAAAGTAATATATGGGAGCTTCATAACCAGTAAATTCCGTATAAATTCCTTGCAAATTGTATAATAATTTTGTATAATATTAATCAAAGAAGCTGAATTTGTTATAAATTATCAGCTTTACTTATTTGCATAGCAATAGCAAATAAGTAAAGGAGGTTATATATGAAAAAAATATCTGATTTTAAACCTGAAAAGGTTTTTAAAATTTTTGAAGAAATATCAAAAATACCACACGGGTCTGGTAATACCGAAAAATTAGCCGAATATTGCCTTACCTTTGCAAAGGATAGAGGTTTAACGGCAGTAAAGGACAATGCAGGCAATGTGGTTATCTATTCACAGGGTACTAAAGGCTATGAAAACAGCGAGCCAATTATTTTGCAAGGTCATCTTGATATGGTGTGTGAGAAGAATAGCGACTGTGACATAGACATGCAAAATGAGGGAATAATACTTTGTACTGATGGTGAAAACATCTGGGCAGATGGTACAACGCTTGGTGCAGATGACGGCATTGCTATTGCATATATTCTTGCAATTCTTGATTCTGATGATATACCACATCCACCCATTGAAGCCCTGCTTACAAACGATGAAGAAATCGGCATGGTTGGTGCAAGAGGATTAGATACTTCACTTATCAAGGGCAGAAGATTGATAAATATTGATTCAGAGGCTGAGGGAATACTTACAGTCAGCTGTGCAGGTGGTGTAAGAGCCTATTGCGATTTGCCACTTGAATTTATAGACAGCACAGATGATACTGTAGCATATCGATTAAAGATAAGTGGCCTGTTAGGTGGCCACTCTGGTATGGATATTAATAAGCACCGTAAAAATGCGAATGTGCTACTAGGTAGACTTTTACAGCATATTTCAAGAACATCAGAAATATATGTATCCGAAATTGACGGTGGTAAGAAAACTAATGTAATACCACAAAAGGCTGAATGTATTATATGTGCAAAGAATGTACACGCAGAAGACATCGAAAGGTCTGTAAAGGGCTTTAACGATATTATAAGGCGAGAAATAGCACATCTTGAGCCAAATGTAAGCATTGAGCTTAAAGGCTGTGATATACCAGAAAGGCATACAGACAGCGACAGCACACGCAAGCTTATCTTTACACTTTTACAGGTTCCAAACGGTGTACAAAGCATGAGCCCTGATATGCCAGAAATGGTACAAACCTCACTCAATTTAGGTGAGCTGTCTATTGTTGACGAGTCATTAAAAATGGTATTTTTTATACGAAGCAACGCCTCAACAGGTAAACAGCTTACAGTTCAGAAGCTACTGTCATTTATTGATTATTTATACGGCAGTGTAGAATTCAGGTCTGATTACCCTGCTTGGGAGTACCGTGCTTACTCTCCACTCAGAGATATAACGGTTAAAGCATATCAGGAATATTACTCTGATACGCCACGCATACAGGCAATACATGCAGGGCTGGAGTGTGGTATTCTAGCTTCGAAAATTAATGACATTGATATGATTTCTATTGGTCCTGACATCTTCGATGTACATACACCAAAGGAAATCATAAACATAGAATCTGTTGAAAGGAACTGGTATTTCTTACTTAAAATACTTGAAAAATGCAAGTAAATAAATAAAACTAAGATTAAAAACAAAGAAAGGACTAAATTATGATTAAAGACGGATTTTTATATATTGCTGCACTTATTTTTATTGCAGGAATATTAGTTTACCTGCCAAAAATATTCAAGGGTAAGGTAGCACAGAAGATTTTCAGCTTTGCTCCACCTGTTGTACTTATTTATTTAATAATGATGATTTTATGTACTGTAAAGCTATGGGACTTAGAGGCAACCTCAGCAACCTATAGTGCACTTAAAAACCCACTGTTATATGCGATGTTGTTTATTATGCTGCTTCGTTGTGATTTAAGAAAAATCATCAAGCTTGGCCCTAAAATGCTTATTGGTTTTTTCTCGGCTACAATTTCTATAGGACTTGGCTTTGTTATTGCATTTGCGATAATGGGCAGATTCCTTGGCGAAGGTGCATGGCAGGCACTAGGTGCACTATGTGGTAGCTGGATGGGTGGTACCGGCAATATGCTTGCTATTCAGACAGCTTTAAATGTTGACGAGGGTACAATGGCTTATGCTCTTGTAATGGATACAATCTGTGCAATGCTTTATGTTGTATTCCTGCTTTGGGTAATCGGATTTTCAAAGAAGTTCAACAAATGGACAAAGGCTGATACACGCCTTATTGACGAGGTTGGTCTGGCACTGGAAAAAGAAACAAAGGCTAACACACAGCCACTTGTATGGCAAAATATCATGCTGCTTATGGGCTCAGGTCTTATTGTTTCTGCCGGCTCACAATATGCTGGTGCAGGCTTAACTGCAATTATGCCAATTTTTGATAAGGCTACATGGACTGTACTTGTTGTAACATTACTAGGCGTTATTCTTGCTATGACTCCATTTGGTAAGCTTAAGGGTACAGAAGAAATTTCAAACACACTTCTATATGTTATAATCGCTCTGATTGCTTCAAGAGCTGACCTTTCAAGTGTAGGTAACGCACCAGTATGGTTAGTTACAGGCTTTATCGTTCTTATATTCCATGTTGCAGTTATGATAGTTCTAGCAAAGCTTTTAAAGCTTGATATCTTCACCTGTGCAGTTGCGTCACTTGCTAACATAGGTGGTACAGCAACAGCACCTGTACTTGCTGGTTCATATAGCAGTGCATTGGTACCAGTTGGTATTATTATGGCGTTGCTTGGATATGTTGTAGGTACTGGTGGTGGCTTGATAGTGGCAAAGCTAATGAGCTTTTTAGCGTAAATTTTAGTATAAAGCTTAATAAAGCTTAAGTAAAAATAAATCCCTCTAAGCAACTATAAATGTGGTGACCCCAAAAAGTTAGACTAAAAATCTAACTTTTTGGGGTCGGGTCAAAATGCTTAGAGGGATTATTATTATCTGTTTTTTAATTTTCGTTATTAGTATCGGATTTTTTTATCGCTTTTTCGGTTTTACGTTTTTCACGAACCT
>JAXJJE010000302.1:0-5198 GCA_036298405.1 Acutalibacteraceae bacterium | reverse complement strand
TATCCTCGTCTATTCTTTTAATAGAGTCATATTTATCATAGCTTTCTAAAATTAAATCTACTAGGTTATCTATATTTCTATTCATTCAGTCAACCTCCTATAAAAATATTTTATATTAATATTATAGCCTGCTTTTAGGTTTCGTCAATATAATTCATTTTAGCAGGCTTTTTGTTTACAACCTGCATAATATTATTATATCATTATATTTACTATTTAAAATAATATTTACAAGGGATGTGTATTAATAAATGATAGATATAAACCAGCCTAGAAAAATACGACAATATGGCGAAGGTGATTCCTTTGTTCCAACACCCCCACAAGCCTATGAGCCACCTCCTGAGGTTAAAGCTCGTTACCGAAAAGGTTTAGCTTTAACAATAACAACCTATGCTCTGTTATTTTTGTTATTAACTGAAAGCGTAGTATTTCTTACCGTCAGAGTATTAATGCCACAACCACTATTTATGCAAATTTCTCCTTTGATTATAGAAATTGCTATAATGCTAATTATTTTTGCTATTTACCGATACGAACAAAACCTGAGTAAGCCTTTATCGTTTTCAAATATGATAATATTAAGCATTGGTGAAAGCGTGATTTCTGCCGTAATGTTTCTTATGTATAGCTTTGAAATCCCGTGGCTGATAGTCCTTATAGCTATATTCAATATAGCATTCTCGGTTTATGTTCTTGGGTTTGTAAAATCAGGATTAAAATTCAGACTAGCAATATGCGTTATTATTGCATTAACATTTTACATAACAGATATTGTTGCCTTGCATAGCATTCCATTTACCCCAAGATATATATATATATCAACTGGTGGCTATCACGACAAAGTTAATGACGAAAATATTTTTTATTACGACAACAATGCCGAAGCATCTTCGATTGATAATAAAAGGCTTAACGAAATAATAGACTTATCCGAAGCCTTGTCAACCTACGGCTGGAGCATACAATGTGTTGACGGTACAGACACTGGTAATGGTTTAGAGTTTGTAAACACTAAATTCATAGATGATTTCAGATACGGCGATTTACTTAATATTGACAATAGATATGATGATGCTTTTTTTAAAGATAATTCTCTTTTTATCTCTTTTATGCAGCTTAAAAAACCAAACGATACAGTAGAGTTCACAGATTTTAAGTATGCTACTTTATTCAGCAAGCCATATATAACATACACAAACAATAATTCGTCTGCAAATACACCTGCCAACGAAACCGACAGAGCAATTTGCATTATTGTGCTGGAGGTTACAAAAAAGGATGAGAAGGCTCTGTTGGACAAGATGGCAGGTTTTTCAACTAAAAACGCTGTTATAAAAGAAATTTAATGGTTTAACACTTACATTAAAGCATTTAGCTATAATATTACATAATACTGAACACCACATTTAAAAATATGAATCATTACAGTGTATTTTTCACTGCACCTAAAGCTGAGTTCTTGCAAGATTACAGCCTTACTATGGGACAGTATTTTTTCATCACAAAATCTGTTCGCAATTCTTTTACCAATTATGAATAGCGTTCAATATAAAATAATTATAGAGAAAGTTGTGTGAAAATGGAAAGAATAAGAAAAATACGAATATATGGCGATGATAATACAGGCATAGAAAAAGAGCCAATAGCATACGAGCCACCACCCGAGGTTCAAGCTCGTCACAAAAATTTCAAGATATTAACAGTTTCTGCCTATGTGCTGTTATTTATGTTGTTATCTCAAAGTGCAATCTTTATTATATACAGAATACTTCTTCAAAATTCAATATTTATGCATACCTTCCCATTAATTGTAACTGTATTAATGGTGCTTATAGCAGTTGTGCTTTTTATATGCGAACAGCATACATATCATTCGTTATCATACCCCAATATAATAATACTAATGCTAGGCGAAATTGTAACTATTGTTGGAATGTTTATGCTATATCACTTTGACATTCCCTGGCTGTTAAATGCTACATTTGTTTTCAGTATACTTTTTTCTCTATATATACTTCTCTTTTTAAAAACACATATAATATTCAGAATATCCATATGTGCTTTTGTTGCTGTAATATTTTTTGTAACAGACTTTGTTACCCTATACACACTTGAATTCACCCCTAGATACATCTATATATCCACAAACGGATATCATAGTAAGGTGATTGATGAAAATAATTATTTTTTTGAAAACGATGCCGAGAAATCTTCGATTAACATTAATGACCTTGAAAAATTAACAGAATATGTTGAATTACTGGCTGTTTCGTGCTCTGGTGTAAGAAGCGTTGATGACGAAAACAGTATGAGTCTGGAAGCTATGAATGATATAGGAATAGATGATTTTTGCTTTGGTGATATAGTAAACTTTAACGAAAAATATGACGAAGATTTTTTCAAAAAGAAATCTCTCTATTTCTCTGTTATCGACCTTCAGCATCAAGATGATACAATAACAGTTACCGATTTTAAGTATGCTAAATCATTCGGCAGGCTATATATGACCTACTCAAACCCTGACCCTTCTGTATATCAATTTACAAATGAAGAAGAAGGTGCAATCTGTATAATGGTACTTGAGGTTACAAAAGAACAGGAAGAAAAGATGTTACCATTCTGGCCAAGCTTCATAACTGATAGAACAGTTATGACATATTCTTAATATTTTAAACTAATTAAACGAAAGGACTGCACACACTAATACCAAATATAAGAATATACGGTGATTATACCCCTAACACCATACCACAAGCCTACGAGCCACCTCCTGAAATCAAAGCAAAACAAAAAAGGTTTGAAATATTAACAATAACTGCATTAGTGCTATTATTTGTATTATTATCTCACGGATTAATATTGGTTACAGCAAGAATAGTTTATACAGCTCTCCCTATTAAGGAAGTGGATATATTTTTACCGGAATCATTATATTGGCTATGGGAATTGGGCTATGGCGTGGCTACGACTATATCTGGCATTCATTGTCACATACAAATCTGATAATTGCAATAATTGCAGAAATCACCTTATTAGCAGGACAGTTTATTCTGTGTAATTTCAGCGTACCACATATGCTGAAATATATGATAATTTTCAGTGCAATCTGTATTTTATATGTACTTATATTTTTCAAATGCAAGCTTAAATTCAAAGCTTTAATCAGTGTTGCCATCGTGTCAGTTTTAGTCTCAACAAACTATACACACATACACAGCTTTGAGTTCACGCCAAGGTATATATATATATCTTCGTCTGGATATCAGAATAAAATCAGTAATGAGGTTAATTATTATTACGAGGAGCCTGTAAACCAAACCATTGATACAAAACACTCTATCGACTGGCTACTAGATGAAATAAACTATTTTACTAGTTGTACGGGATACATAGAATGTGTAGAAGAAATTCCAGATGGATATTACCTAAAGTATCTGGATGTCATATCCCCAAAGGATTTACCTCTAAGCGATATTGTCAACTTTAATGGTGCATATGATGATACTTTCTTTAAAAAGAATGGTATTTGCATTACTGTTGTAGAGCTTGAAAACCCAGACGACACTATTAAATGTACAGATTTTAAATATTCATTAGCGTTTGGCAAACCAATCATAGAATATACTAAGAGCAAAGCTACAGTTAAAGACGAAAAGGCTATCTGTATTATTGTGTTTGAAATACCTGATGAATATAAAGAAAGTCTCTTTTTCCACACCCCATCATTTAACGCACGCAAATCCGGAATACGCTATCGCTGATTTCATATTTGTGTTACCTTGACAAATTTATACATTTCGTGTATCATATAAACAATATCAGAACTAATTTGCAACTTAATATTGCAAGGATTTAAACGCCTAACCGACGCTGCTTTGCAGTGTCGGTATTCTTATATTTCAACTTAAGAACATCATAAATAAAATTAACAAAGGTATTAATCACAAGCGTTGCGAAGTATCAAGAGGAGAGTTTTAAAATGAACATCAAAGAGCTTCAGGAAGAAATTATCAAACTAAAAAAAGAAAAAGACATTTGTATATTGGCACACAGCTACCAGACAAAAGAGATAACAGAGATTGCCGATTATATGGGCGATTCTTTTCAGCTTAGTGTTTTAGCAACAAAGGTTCCACAAAAAACTGTTATTATGTGTGGCGTAAGATTTATGGCAGAAACTGTAAAGCTACTTTCTCCAGAAAAAACAGTTTATCTTGCAAACCCTACTGCTGGTTGCCCTATGGCAGAGCAAATGGACAAAGAAATGATTCAGCAGGTTAAAAATGAATACCCAGATTACACAGTAGTAGCATACATAAACACAACTACAGCACTAAAAACAGTTTGCGATGTATGTGTAACCTCTGCCTCTGCTGTAAAAATAGTAAAAAATCTACCAGACAAAAATATTCTGTTTATCCCTGACTGCAATCTAGGTAGCTATGTAGCTAAGCAAGTACCTGAAAAGAACATAAAGCTTTTAAATGGTGGTTGCCCTATTCACGCAAGTATTCCAGCACACGACGCTAAAACAGCAAAGGAGCTTCACCCACAGGCAGAGCTTTTAGTTCACCCTGAATGCACAGCTGAGGTTGTAGCGTACGCTGATTTTATAGGCTCTACCTCTGCAATTATGGATTACGCAGTAAAGTCAGATAAAAAAGAATTTATAATCGGCACCGAAATAAGCATTGCTCAGCACCTGGCTTACGAATGTCCTGATAAAACCTTCTATACCCTTTCAAAAGAGCTTATCTGCTCAGATATGAAAGCAACCACTCTTGTAGATGTATATCGCACAATTATCGGCAGTGGTGGCGAAGAAATTACACTTGATGATGACACTATGACAAAGGCAAGAAAGTGCATTGATAAAATGATAGAGCTTGGCTGATAAAGCTTTTACATCATTTTGTAAAACTATTTCAGCATAATACAACAGGAGCATTAATATTTTAACCGTTTTAATGCTCCTGTTTAAAACAAATTATTCTTTTAAAATTAATCACTTAAAAATAATATAGTTTTTTCAAAAAAAGTGTTGACAAACGCAACACAATAAGCTATAATATAGAAGCTGTAAACAAAGCAGTAAAAATTTAATACTTATCGAGGTGTAACTCAGTTTGGTAGAGTGCTTGGTTTGGGACCAAGATGCCGCAGGTTCAAGTCCTGTCACCTCGACCATAGAAGTC